>CAYRCA010000030.1:0-16681 GCA_964422565.1 uncultured Acidobacteriota bacterium
TTCCGATGGAGACGACCGAAACCTCCCCGAGGGCCTCGAGATCGCGTCCCAGCGCGTGAGCGACCTTGGGCGCCGTAAAGGTGACGGTGGCGTCGGCCCGGATGGTCCGAACCGCCGCCTCCACCGAGTCGGAGAACATTCCGGAGGGGATGTCGACCGCCAGGACGAAGGCCCCGGTCTCGTTGATGTCGGCCACGACCCGCGAGTAGAGCCCGCTCAGCGGCTTGGTGATTCCGGTACCGAGGATCGCGTCCACGATGACGTCGTAGGTGTCGAGGCCCGCGACGATCTCGTCCCACAGTTCAGGCGAGGCGACTTCGAAGACGGGGAGGCCCGACTTGACGAGAATGTCGAGGTTGACCGCCGCGTCCCCGGATACGTCGGAACGGTCGGCGAGCAGGAAAACGTCGGGCTGAACGCCGCGCTGCCGCAACTGGCGGGCGAGCGCCATGCCGTCTCCTCCGTTGTTTCCTTTGCCGCAGACGACGGCGATGTCGAGATCCCGGAGATCGCCGAATCGTTCCCTCAGGGCGGAATAGAGGTGGAATCCGGCGTTCTCCATGAGGAGCAGGCTGGGCACGCCGGAGATTTCGGTGGTCAAGCGGTCGATCTCCCGCATCTGTTCGGAGGTGAGTATTTTCATCGCGGTAATGCCTCTGGACAATGAAACATTTCCAAGCCGGGCCAGTCTCTTAAATGATAGAAGAAACAGGTCGAGGTGGGACAGATCCCCGGCGGCAGGCTTTTCCGACTGGGGATTGTTGACCTGATGAGCTATAATCGGAAGGAGTCGAAAGGAACTGCCGTGAGATCCCATTACACACGCTTCATCGCAGTCTCGATCGTCGTGGCCCTCTGCATGCCGCCGTTGCTGATGGCGAATCCGAATCGCCGGCACGGAGACGTCGAGAATATCGGGAATCGCAACATCAACCGTCGGGTGGCGCTGATCTTCCCGAATTTCGTCTCCCTCGAAAAGGAAATCCAGATCGGGGCCCAGTACGCCCAGTATTTCGAGCAGACCGCGCGGCTCGTCGAGGATCCCGTCGTCAACGAGTTCATCGACCGCATCGGCCAGGAGATCGTCAAGAACTCCGACGCCAAAGTGCCATTCCATATCAAGGTGGTCGATACGGACGAGGTCAATGCCTTCGCACTGCCCGGCGGGTACTTCTATGTGAACAAGGGTCTCATTCTGGAGGCGGACAACGAGGCGGAGCTGGCCGGCGTGATGGCCCACGAAATCGCTCACGTGGCGGCGCGGCACGCGACGGAGCGCATGACCAAGGCGCAGCTCATGCAGTTTGCGGCCCTGCCCGCCCTGTTTATGGGCGGCTATTGGACCCAGATGGCGGTTTACAACAGTATGGGTATGGGGATGTCGCTGGCCGTCCTGGGGATCACCCGGAAATCGGAGGAGGAGGCCGATCAGCTGGGGACGCAGTACCTGTGGAACACGGGATACGACCCGAACGGCTTCATTACCTTTTTCGAGAAACTGCAGGCCCGGGAAAAGGAGAAGCCGGGCAAGTTCTCCAGTTTCTGGAGAACCCATCCCGCGGTCGAGGACCGAATCGACAAGGTACAGGAGGAGATCTCCTACTTGCCGCAGAAGGACGAATACGTCGTTAATACATCCGAGTTCGAACGGGTCAAGGCTCGACTCGTTGCGCTGGATGCCAGGCTGGTGGCGCCCGGTTCGGACGCCGGCGGAGCGAAGCGGCCGACGCTCAAGCGAAGAACGAACACCGACCGGTCGGAACGAGAGGAACCGACGCTGCAGGAGGACCGCCCCACTCTGAAGCGACCGACGTTGCAGAAAGAGGGTGAAGAGGATCCCGAGGGGCGCTGAGAAACGGGGATCCGGATTCTTGGGGCCGCACCCCGTCGATGGGGCGCGGCCCTTTTTTGTTGCTCGCCACTGAAACAATTCTCGAACCATTTTCGTAATTTCGATGTCGACTGGACGTTAGGCCCCTATGGGGTCAAGTTCCGCAGTTCCGTGGCGGGAGATCGTCCAGCGTCGGCTGAAACGCAGGTCACTGCGGTGTTTGCGGGGAGTAGGACGCGCCCCGAACTTCAGCGCAACCGGTTTGCTTCCGACTGCGCCGGTTTGGGGAGGGCGATCCCGGGTGGGTTGAGAGGGCAAGACGGAACTCCGCGATTGCCCCCCGCGGGAGAAGGGTCGACAAGCTGTCGAATGGAGGCGTTTTCCGTCGTGCTCGTCCTGCGATCGCGGCGAGAGATTGGAGTCATGATGCGAATACAAGGTTTGATCCTGAGTGCCCTGGTTCTGTTCGTGTCGATGCCGCGGACGGCGGCGCAGGAGCCTTTCTGGGAGGAGGTGACGACGCCCGAGTCCTACACCGAACGAGTTCGTCGGGATGGCGCCTTCATGGAAATGTCCCTCCGGGACGCGATCCGTTTGGCTCTGACCAACAATCTCGAGCTGGAGATCGAGAACTACAACGAGGATCTCAACCGACAGAGGGTGTATGGAACCCGCGGATTCTACGATCCAGTACTGCGATTCGGTTTGAGCTGGAACACATTCGAACGTCCCAACACCAGTATTCTCGACGCCGGAGCGGCGATCCCCACCACGATCTCCAAGAGTTGGCGATTCGACACTCAGATGGTTCAGAACGTTCCCGGCGGGGGGTCCGCGAGTCTGGAGTTCAACAACAACCGCAATACGACGAACTCCGCCTTTGCTTTCATTAATCCGCAGTACGGCTCCAGCTTCGGCCTCAATTTCACGCAGCCGCTCTGGCGTGGATTTCGGGAAACCCAGACCGAACGGCAGTTGAAGATCCTGAATCTGGACACGGAGATCAGCGACAGTCAGTTCAAGCAGCGGGTATCGGAGATCATCCAGCAGGTGGAAAACCAGTACTGGGAGTTGGTCTTTGCCGTGGAGAACTACGAGGCGCGCCGGAGATCCCTGGCACTGGCCATCGTGCAGTACCACAACAACCAGAAGCGAGTGGAGATCGGTGTGATGGCGCCCATCGAGATCACCTCCTCGCAGGCCGAGGTGGCGAGCCGAGAGCAGGATATGATTCAGTCGGAGGTTCAGATCATCAACGCCCAGAACAACCTCAAGCGGCACCTGGCGCCGGATCCGAGAGCCCCGCTCTGGAACCTGACGATCCTTCCCGTCGAACAGCCCCAGGCCCGGGAACTGCTGATCCCTCTGGAGACGGCCATCGACACCGCGCTGGCTCGCCGACCCGAACTGGAGCAGTTGGCTTTGGAGCGAAGCAAGGTGGACGTGGATCGCAGGTACTATCGAAAGGACGGCAAGCCGACCGTGAACCTGCGTCTGGGGTTGAGCTCGCTGGGCACGGCCGGGCAGGTGTTGGGGTCGGTGCCGGTCGACACCACCGGAGACGGGGTGCCGGACACGGTCATACCCGGCGTTCCTCTGACGGAGAATCCCTTCTTTGGGAATTTCACGGATTCCTGGAGTCAGGCCTTCGGATTGAACTATCTAAACTATGTGGCCGCGGTGGACGTCGAGCTTCCCCTGCGGAACCGCAACAATGAAGCCCAGCTGGCGCAGGTTGCCATCGGCGAGCGGCAGTTGCAGAGTCGGTTGAGGAACCTGCAGCAGTTGATCGTGGTGGATGTTCGCAACGCCTTCGAGGAGATTCACACGCGGAACAAGGGTCTGGGGGCGGCGCGCGTTGCGCGAAAGCTGTCGGAAGAGCAGTTGGAGGGCGAGAACAAGCGCTTCGAGGCCGGCCTGTCAACCAATTTCGAGGTTCTGCGCTACCAGAGGGATCTGGCCGAGGCCCAGGTGAGGGAGTTGCGGGCCATGGTGGATCTTCAGCTGGCGATGACCGCCCTGCAGAAAGCGATGTTCACCATCATCGACGACAGCGACATCGTCACCGCCCGACGGTAGGCCGTTGTCCGGCGCGGTCGACCGGAGGAATGGCACCCCCAGTCGCCTAAGATAAGGGGATGTCAGCCGAACTCCTGGTAATGAGCGCGGGTCTGGTCCTGGGCAGCTTCCTCAACGTATGCATCTACCGCGTCCCTCGGGGGATGTCGGTGGTGCGCCCGGGATCCAGCTGCCCCCAGTGTGAACGCCCCATTCGCCCATGGGAGAACATTCCCCTGTTGAGTTACATCCTTCAGCGGGGACGCTGCCGGGGCTGTGGCAACCGCATCGGCTGGGTGTATCCCACCGTCGAGGTGATGACCGCCCTCACGTACTGGCTGCTCTATCTGAAGTATGGTTTGACTGCGGCGTTCTTCCTGAACGCCCTCTTCGGTTCGATTCTGATCGTCCTGATCTTCATCGACCTCTTTCACCGGATCCTGCCGGATCTGTTCACGCTGGGCGGAGCCCTGGTCGGCTTTCTTCTTTCACCCCTCCAGTCCCCCGAATTCCTGCTTTCGGGCGGAGCCCTGCAGTTGGGAGGGCCGGTTCTGAACGGTTACTTGAACTCCCTCCTGGGCATCCTTTTCGGCGGGGGATTTCTCTGGCTGGTGGCTTTCATCTACCTCAAGCTGCGTCGGGTTGAGGGACTCGGCTTCGGCGACGTGAAGATGATGGGAATGGTCGGCGCTTTTCTCGGCTGGCAGTTCGCCTGGCTGACGATTCTCATCGGTTCCCTCCTCGGGGCGGTGTTCGGCGGGGTCTTCATCTACCTGTCCAAGCGGGATCGCCGCTATGAACTCCCTTTCGGCTCCTTCCTGGGCATTGCCGCCCTGGCGGTGACCCTGGGGGGCTCGGCCCTTCTCGGCTGGTACCTGGGTTTGCTATAGGCGAGGCGCCGCTTGTCCGTGGGATCCGGCTTGAGATGGAGATGTCGTTCGGACGCTGGAGGCGCGACTCTCCCGCGCGAGATCCGGTCGTTTCGCAGTTTTTTCTCCTGGTGCGTTCTATATAGGTGAACGCCAAGAAAAGGAGGAAAATCACATGGCAGTTCGAAAAACGATCGGGGTGATTCTACTGATGATGCTGGTCCTGGGCTGGGTTTCGGCCGCCGACCTGGTGGCGCAGTCGGACAAGCGGGTCGATCTCAACACGGCCGGCGAGGCGGAGTTGGTCGGCCTCCCGGGCATCGGCCCCTCCATCGCGAAGCGGATCGTGGAGTATCGCGAGAACAACGGTCCCTTCGAGAAGGTGGAGGACCTGATGAATATCCGGGGGATCGGGGAGAGGACATTTCTCCAGATCCGCGACCTGGTGACGGTCCGAGAAGAAGACCCTCAGCCGCAGCCGGCCCAGTAGGCCCCGAAGGGGCGCCCGCGGGTTCGGGCGCCCCTTCCCCTTCCGACCCTTCCGACCCTTCCGATCCCCTCCTCCCGGTCCCTCCGCGCTTTCGGTGGCGCCCGACCGTGAAATTCGATAAATTGTACCTTCTGATTCCAGTATTTTCCGGAATCGAACCGAGTGGTTTTCTCGTCAGAAGCTTATCGGAGCCCGCCGAAGGCCGCGGGAGTCGAGGAGTGTCTGGTAACCTGCCCCACCCGCGGACCGTCGCCCGCGTCCTTTTGCGGGAGTCGGGGCGGTCGCTCTCGGCGTGGATTGTTTCTCCGGCCCTCGTCCGCCGGCGGCGGCCGAATCGCGACCGGCGTGTCGCCCGCCTGGGCACGGGTTCGGAAACGACGGGAGTGGCGGTGGGTCGGACGGAGAGTCCCGGCGTTGGGTCCGCCGGAACCGTGCGATGAATCGGAGTGAAGGCGGGTTTGTGACATCTTGGAAATGAACGGTCTGCGATGAAGTCCGAGTGTATCGACTACCGGGACCTGCCGGGGCAGAACCCGCTGTTTCTCGCGTACATGTACGACTTCGACCGGGTATCGACCTTCTACTCCCCTCTACCCGACTCGGCCGAGGCTTGGCGCGATCGGGTGCGGACCGTCCTCGACAGTCCCCGATTTTCCCGCGAGCGGCTGCTGACCACACTCGACGGTTTCAACCGCGAGCTGGCCGGATCGGAAGAGACCCTCCGAAATCTGGATCGGCTCGGCCGGCGCGATACGATCGCGGTTGTCACCGGCCAGCAGGTTGGGTTGCTGGGTGGTCCCGGGTTTGCGGCATACAAGGCCGCCACGGCGGTCCAGTTGGTCGGACGGCTCCGGGACCTGGGCTTCTCCGCTGTGCCGATCTTCTGGCTGGCGGCCGACGATTCCGATTTCGACGAGGTGCGGACCACGCATTTCTTCAACGGCACCGACCTGGTCCGGGTGGATCATCCCGACAACCGGCTGCGGCCGGGACAGATGGCGGGTACGGTGCGTCTGGCCGCGCCCGAGGCATGGCTCGCCCCTGCGGAGGGCGTTCTGGAGTCGGGGCCGCACAGGGAGGGTCTGCGTCGAGACCTGTTGGCGGACTGGGCTTCCGGCCGCAGTTTCCGAGAAGCCTTTGGCCGTTGGATGTCCCGCGTTTTCAAGGACTACGGCTTGGTGTTCTTCGATCCACTGGCCACTGGATACCGGCGGGAGCTGGGGTCCTTCTACCGCACCGCCATCGAGCGTCGCTCCGAGCTGCGGGAGGCGTCCGGCCGTCGGCGGGCGGCGCTTGAGAAGGCCGGGTTCCCGGTCCAGGTGCGGGTCGACGAGGCCGAGACCTTCCTCTTTCTGATCCGCGGCGAGGAAAGGTTCAAACTGGAGTTCAAGGCGGGGGAATATCGGCCCAAGGGTCTCAAGCGGCTGCGCTTCTCGCCCGAGGAACTGGCCGACGCGGTGGAGGCCGGTTCGGTCGCCGTGAGTCCGAATGTTCTCCTTCGCCCGATACTCCAGGACTACCTCTTTCCCACCGCGGCCTCCGTGGCGGGGCCCTCCGAGGTGGCCTACTACAGCCAGGTCAACGCCCTTGCGCCCTTCTGGGGACTCGAGACAGTGGTCTATCCTCGGGCGGCGTTCACCGTGGTGGACCGGAAAAGCCAGAGGCTCTTGACGAGGTACCGGCTGGCGGTCGAAGAGGTTTTGGCCTCCCATCCCGACGAACTCGCCGAGAAAATCCTCAGGCATGAGGAAGCGGGTCGGATTCTGGGCGGCTTCGACGCCTTGAAGTCCTGCGTGGGGGAGCAGGTCGAGAACCTGCGGCGGGAGATTTCGGCGCGGGACCTCAGCGTGGCGGAGATGCTGGACAAGGCGGAAATGAAGATTCGTTATCAGATCGATAAGGTCAGCCACCGCTTTGTTGCCAATCAGCGGGACCATCACGAGCACTATCGGCGACATATCAGCCATCTGAAGAACCATCTGCTCCCGAATGACAAGCTCCAGGAACGAGTGCTCAACTTCAGCTACATTCTCTCGGAGGCTGGACCGGATTTCCTCGCCGAGCTGGTGGGAATGATCCAGCCGGACTGTCCGTCGCACCGGGTGCTGTACTTGTGATCTCCCGCTGGAAATGGGAGAGTAGGGTGAACGCGGAATGATGAACTCATCGATCGGCTTCTCACTTCTCGCTCCCCCTTTCCGCATTCCGGCTCCCCCTGGCCCCGCGACGGCCCTCAGGGCGGAGGCGGTTGGAGAGCGATCCAGGCCGAGGTATGTTCGATAGGCATTATCGGCTGTATTCCCGGATTCTCTTTGCGGCGGATGCCCTCATGGTTCTCCCCGCCCTGTACCTCGCCTACCACCTGCGCTCCTTCTTCGCTCGTCTGGCGCCGGGTCACCTGGGGGACCAGTTCCATCCCTTGTTGCTGCCCTTCCAGGATTATCTCGAGTACCTCCTGGCCCTTCTTCCGATCTGGCTGCTGGCCCTCTACGTGACCCAGCGGTACGACGACCTGCTGCGCCAGACGCTGGGGCGGCAGGTGCGACGGATCGCTTACTTCCTGGTGATTTCGGGAAGTCTGATGGGCCTGGCGACCTACGCGCTCAAGCTCGAGGTCAGCCGGCCCGTCTTCTTCAGTTTCTTCGCCGTCATGTTCGTCCTGCTGCCCGCGAACCGGGTCATTCTTTACTGGGTTCTGCGGAGCCGGAACATCAACGAACACAGCCAGGTGAGGATCCTGATCGTCGGGGCCTGCGAGAGAGCGCGGCGAATCGGGCGAATGCTGGAGGACTCGCGGAAGTGGGGTTATCTCGTGGTCGGCTATGTCGAGGTCGACGGGCAACAGAGTGGCGTTGAGAAGGATGAGGTGCTGGGCCGAATCCACGACTTGCCCCTGCTGCTTCAGGGGGAGTGCCCGGCTGATGAGCTGATCTTCGTCGGTATTCCGGAGCGGGGTCTGGAGGCGTACGAGGACATACTTCGTCTGTGCGAGGATTTGGGCGTTCGAACCCGAATCCTGGCCGATTTCGTGCCGGCATCAGCCTCGGCGGTCTCCCTTGAGTTTCTGGAGGGAGTCCCGCTCATCACCGTCTCGAGTGTCCCGGAACACGATCTGTCGGTGGTCATGAAACGGGTGATCGATTTCTGTCTCGCGACGGCGGGTCTGGTTGTCCTGTCGCCCCTCATGCTGGCCGCCGCCTTCGCCATCAAGTTCACATCCCCGGGGCCGGTGTTCTATCGGCAGGAGCGGTGCGGACTCTACGGGCGGCGCTTTTCCCTGATCAAGTTCCGAACCATGATCGACGGGGCCGAGGACAAGCTTTGGGAAATCCGGCACCTCAACGAAATGGACGGACCCGTCTTCAAGATGCGCAACGACCCCCGCGTCACACCGCTGGGTCGAATCCTGCGTCGAACCAGCATCGATGAGCTCCCTCAGCTGTGGAACGTGGTCAGGGGTGAGATGAGTATCGTCGGCCCCCGGGCGCCGCTTCCCGAGGAGGTGCGAAACTACACCACGAAGCAGCGCCGGCGGTTGAGCGTCAGACCCGGCATCACCTGTTTGTGGCAGGTTTCCGGGCGGAGTGAGATCAGTTTTCAACGGTGGATGGAAATGGACCTGGAATATATCGACAACTGGTCCTTTTGGCTGGATCTTCGAATCATAGTGAAGACCATCCCGGCGGTGTTCACCGGTCGAGGAGCCCATTGAGTGATGACCCGAGACAACACTGTCGGATTGTTTCCCGCCCTCGACGCCCTGGCCTTCGGCGCGCATCCCGACGATGTCGAGCTGACCTGCGGCGGAACGCTCATCAAGCTGGTTCGCGGGGGCTACCGGGTTGGGGTGGTGGCCCTCTCGGGGGGGGAGTTGGGCACCCGGGGGGATCGTCGGACCCGGGAGAGGGAGTTCGAGCGCGCGTCCCAGCTGATGGGACTGACGTCCCACCGGATTCTGGGACTGCCGGACGGCGGGCTCGGACCTTCGTCCGATCAGAAACGGAAGGTTGTCGGGGTGATCCGGGAATTGCGCCCGAAGGTTGTTTTCGCCCCCTACTGGGAGGACCGACATCCGGATCACGCCAATGCGTCGACCCTCGTGTGGGAGGGCGCGTTTCTGGCCGGCCTGAGCAGGTTCGACACCGGGCGGGAGGCCTGGCGACCCTATCGGGTTCTGTTCTACGCCTCGCGGGCCGAGTTCAAACCCTCCTTCGTGGTCGACGTCTCCGACACCCACGAGGCCAAGATGGAGGCGGTGCGAGCCTATCGTTCCCAGTTCGACGAGGGTGGGAGGAGCGGGGCTGCCGATCCCGAGACCAATATCAGCCGGCCGGGATTCCTGCAGGCTGTGATCACCCGCTCGAAGCAGTATGGGTCCTATATCGGCACCGACTTCGGGGAACCCTTTCTGGTTCGGGAACCTCTGCGTCTGGACGACCCGGTGGCCTTCTTCGGTCCCGAGTGTTTAAACACCTTTGTCTGAGGAGTCCCGCCGGTCGGGCCTCCGGGAGGCGGCCCCTTGTCCGCGGGAGAGAGTAGTCCTGTGAAGATCGCTATCACCTGCTATCCGACCCACGGAGGAAGCGGAGTCGTGGCGTCCGAACTGGCGATCGGCCTGGCGCAGCGAGGACACGAGGTTCATATCGTCAGTTCGGCGACACCGTTTCGCCTGGGCGCCTTTCACGAGAACATCTACGTCCATGAGGTCGAGGCCGCGACCTACCCACTCTTCCAGTACCCGCCCTACGCTCTGTCGCTGGCGACCAAGCTGGCGGACGTGGTTCAGGAGTACCAGGTGGATCTGATCCACGCGCACTACGCCGTCCCTCACGCCGCCAGCGCCTACCTGGCCAAGAAGATCCTCGCCTCCGAAAGGCTGCGGACCATCACCACCCTGCACGGAACCGACATCACTCTGGTCGGGCTGGACAGCTCTTTCTATCGGGTCGTCAAGTTCGCCATCGACGAGTCGGACGGGGTGACGGCCGTCTCCCGGTATCTTCGACGGCGAACGGTCGAGGAGTTCAAGACCCGGAAGGAGATCCGGGTGGTCTACAACTTCGTGGACACCGACAAGTACCGTCCCAACGGCCGGACGTGCATTCGCGAACGGTTTGCCTCGCCGGGGGAGAGGATTCTCTTTCACGCCTCCAACTTCCGGCCGGTCAAGCGCGTGGGGGACACGGTTCGCATCCTGGCCCGACTGCGTGAGCGGATGCCCGCCAAGCTGTTGCTGGTGGGCGAGGGCCCCGAGCGTCTCTTCGTTCAGCAGTTGGTGAAGGAGTTGAAGCTGACCGACCATGTGGTTTTCCTCGGCCAGCAGGACTACCTGAACGAATTGCTGGCCTGCGCCGACCTGATGCTGCTCCCCAGCGAACAGGAGAGTTTCGGGCTGGTGGCTCTGGAGGCCCATTCGTGTGGTGTTCCCGTGATCGGGGCGGCAACGGGGGGGCTGCCCGAGGTCGTTGAGGACGGGCGAACCGGGTATCTCCTGCCGGTCGGCGAGATCGGGGCCATGTGCGACAGGGCCGCGGAGATCCTTCAGGACGAGGAGCGGCTCAGCGCTTTCCGCATTCGCGCCAGGACCCTGGCCCTGGAGAAGTTCCGGACGGATCTGATCATCCCCGAGTACGAGGCGTTTTACGAGGAGGTTCTCTCCGGTTGAGCCGCCCTGATCGGGCGCGTCCGAATGGATGAAACGGACGGCGGGCAATCAGCGGGGAGCGGTTGCCGACTGCCGCCCGCTGGTTGCCTTCCCGGTAAAGGGAGGTTGCCGTATCGAGCAGCGTTTCGGAAACCTGAAAGACCCGGTTGGTGTTCCCACCCTTCGCCCTCCTTCCCTTCGGCCGGCGACGAGCTCAGGTGTCCTCCGGATCCTCCCGCTCCCACACAACCGTCGGCCGGATGACGGCGCAGTCTAGTTCGCCCAGGGCTTCTTTGAGTCGGTTGAAGCGATCGTCCTCGACACAGATGCCGACGATAGCGCCTCCGGAACCGGCATACTTGGCGCACACCCCGACCCGGCGGGCGGCCTCGACCATTTCCACGTTAAGCGGATCCAGCCGCACCAGCCGGCGTCGGATGTCGAAATTGCGATCCATCAACCGCCCCAACCCGGGGTGGTCTCGCTCGAGGAGGGCCGTACGGCCCTCCTCGGCCAGAGCGGCAAACTCCAGCATGGCGCGGACGACCTCCGGGTCGCCCTGCTCCCACCGCTCGCGCAGGTTGGTGTGATAGATCCCCGAGATTTGGCTGAGATTCTGCCGGTACGCGAGGTACAGGGGCGGCAACAGGGCCGGGTCGAGATTCTCGTAGTGGCCGTATCCCCGGCTCTCGAAGTGGCGCCGGTCGAAATCCATGTAGACCAGGCCCCCGCAGACTTGACAGACCCGGTCCTGCAGACCGGCCGCGATGCCAATCTCCTTCGTTTCCACAGCCAGAACCAGGTTGGCCAGAAGCGGCTTCGGAATCCGTATTTCGTAGAAGGCGACCAGGGCCCGAAACACAGCGGTCACGATGGCGCTGGATCCCGCCAGGCCGACCTGTCGGGGGATATCCGTCTCATACCGCAGGGCGAAGTTCCGCGAAGGCAGATCGATCCTTTCGCTCTCGCAGTACTCGGCGAAGACCTTGATGGTCGCCTTGATAAGTCGGAGGCCGCCGTAGAGCCCATTCAGTTTCACGTCCTCCACGAGTTCCGACAGACTCGAGAATTCGCACCGGTCCTGGCGGCTCAGGATGATCTCCAGCTCCGGCCATTCGTAAAGCACGATGCGTGCGCGAAAGTTGGCGAAGGTGGCCGAAATGGTCTTGCCGAAGTACCCGTCCGAGGGGTTCCCCAGCAGTCCCGCCCGGGCGTAGGCGACCGTCTTAACGATCTTCACGGAGCTTGGCCTCGAGGTGTCTGCGCAGGTCGGGCCCCAGTTCGGGGTCGTGGAGGGCGAAATCGAGGAAAGCCTCGAAATAGCTTCGGAAGGTTCCGACATCGTAGCGCTTCTCGGTGCGCGGGACCCTGACGCCGACCACCCGCTCGCCCTCCTCGATCAGGATCCGGATGGCGTCGGTCAACTGGATCTCTCCGTTTCGCCCCGGCGGTGTGCGCTGGATGGCCGAGTAGATCTTCGGCGTAAAGATATATCGGGCGGCGATGGCCAGGTTGCTGGGCGCCTCCGAGACCGAAGGTTTTTCGATCAGGTCCAGGATCTCGAACGGACTGGAACCGTTCCCCGGTTTGACGATGCCATAGGAGACGACCTGATCCTTGGACACCTCCTCGACGGCGACGACCACCGCGGGCTGGGATTCCCGAAACGTTCGGATCATGTGGCCGACCGTCTGCGATGACCCGTTGATGCCGAGAATCGTGTCCCCCAGGGCCACGACGAAGGGTTGATTCTGCGTGAAGTGCTGAGCGCACAGGATGGCGTCTCCGAGGCCCTTCTGCTTTCGCTGTCGGGTAAAAAAGAACTCGAGGCGCATCCGCTCGTACTCCAGTTCCGGCAGTAGCTCCTCCTTGCCGCTCTCGCGCAGATGACGAGTCAGTTCATGGTCGAAGTCGAAGTGATTCTCGATGGAGGTCTTGCTCTTCCCGGTGACGAGAAGAATCTGCCTGATCCCGTTGCTCTCCATCTCCTCCACCACATACTGCACGACCGGCTTCTTCGCGACGGGAAGCATCTCCTTGGGTTGGGACTTGGTGGCGGGCAGAAGGCGGGTGCCGAGTCCGGCTACGGGGATGACGACGGTTGAGATCTCCACTTCAGCTCCTCGTATCACGTTTGGCGGTGCGAAACGTCTCGATCCGCGCTTGTCTTTTGTCGCCGGAATTGTATTCTGGAGGGGCCTTTTCGGACAAGGCGCGAGGGAACTTCGAACTCGAAGGACTCGCGGGCGCTCCCTCGGCGTCGGCTTGCCGAGGGCGTGGAAGGCCGTGGTTCAGGCTTTTTCGGTCTCGACGACCGGCACTCAAGAGGGAGAGCGACGATGAAACGAGTAGGCATCGGGATTATCGGCGCCGGCTTTCTGGCCGAGACCAGGGCGCGCTGCTATGCCAGGGTCAGTGGATATGACAGTCGGGTCCTTGTGGTGGCCGACACGGTGCCCGAGAGGGCGCAGAGCTATATCGCCCGCCATTCCATACCGCGGTTTGTGACCGACTTCCGCGAAGTGTTGGATATGCCCGAGGTCGATCTGGTCGACCTGTGCGTGCCGAACCACCTGCATCGGCCCATGGTGGAGGTCGCCGCGGAGGCCGGAAAGCAGATCGTCTGCACCAAGCCCCTGACGGCCTACGTGGGGCAGGACCTTCCGTCCGAGGCGTCCGATGCCGAAATCTCGGGTCAGACGCGTCGGCACATGCTGGATGTGGCGGTCGAGAACGCCCGGGCCATGGTGGAGGCGGCCGAGGGCGCCGGTGTCCGGCTCATGTATGGCGAGAATTGGGTTCACGCCCCGTCGGTTCGAAGAGCGGCTTCTCTGGTCGAGAAGGCTGGGGGAAGCATCGTGGAGATGCGGGGAGGAGAGTGCCACAGCGGGTCCCACTCCCCCTTCTCCAAGATCTGGCGGTACGCGGGCGGTGGCGCCCTTATCCGTCTTGGCGCGCACCCCATCGGAGCGATGATCTTTCTGAAGCACCTGGAGGGGATGGCCCGCGACGGCCGTCCCATCCGCCCCGCTTCGGTTATGGCCGAGGTCGGCGACCTGAGCCGGATTCCGTCCGTCTCTGGCGAAGAGAAGGCATGGATCGCCCGCGGTTGGCAGGACGTGGAGAACTGGGGCTCCGCCCTGATTACTTTCGAGGACGGATCCCGAGGTGTCTGCTGGGCGTCGGACGCCGTCCTTGGCGGTATGGAGAGCCGCCTCGATATCTACCTTTCCAACAGTGTCCTGAAGTGTAACTTGAGCCCCAGCAACCTGGTGGAGGCCTTTGCTCCGGACGCGTCGGTCTTCGGGAACGAGTACCTTCAGGAGAAGCTGGAGACCGGTGCGGGTTGGAGCACGCCCATGCCCGACGAGGACTGGACTTCGGGGCATCAGGGGATGTGCCAGTCCTTCGTCGCCTCCGCGGCCGAAGATGTCCCTCCTTTGACCGACGGCAGGCTGGGCTTGGAGGTGGTTCGGGCCGTCTACTCCGCGTATCTCTCGGCGGAGGAGGGGGTCCGCGTTCCGTTGACTGAATAGGGGATGGGCGCCGTCCGACATGTCCGACGCGCTTTGGAGCGACGTTGGCGCTGTTTCGGGATTTCAGGCACCGTTGGGCAAAGAGTGGGGGAATTCCATGCTAAGGATTCTGTTCGGCGTGTGTACGGCGGGTGTGCTTCTTCAGGCTGCGGCATTCGGGCAGATCGACGCCCGGATACTGCGTCAGCCGGATGTTTCCGATACCCAGATCACCTTCGTGTACGCGGGCGACGTCTGGCTTGTCCCCCGGGAGGGGGGCACGGCTAGCCGCCTCAGTTCTCCCGAGGGGGAGGAGTCGTTCCCCCGGTTCTCTCCCGACGGAAGCGAGATCGCCTTCAGCGGAAATTACGACGGCAACATGGATGTCTACGTGGTTTCGACCATGGGAGGGATGCCTCGGCGCGTCACCCACCACCCCCTGGAGGACCGGCTGCTGGGTTGGTACCCGGACGGGCGGCACCTTCTCATCGCCTCCTCCATGGAGAGCGGACGCCAGCGATACAACCAGTTCTTCAAGGTCCGGCGGCAGGGGGGTCTCCCCGAGAAGCTGCCGGTGCCCTTCGGGGAGTTCGGCGCCGTGTCACCCGATGGAAGAATTCTCGCCTTCATGATGCGGACCCGGGACTTCCGGACCTGGAAACGATACCGCGGCGGGATGGCGCCCGACATCTGGCTGTTCGACCTGGAGACGTTCGAGTCCGAGAACGTGACCGAAAGCTCGGCCAACGACGCCCACCCCATGTGGCACGGACGGACGCTCTATTTCCTGTCGGACCGGGGCCCGGAGAAGCGCTACAACATCTGGGCCTACGATCTGGACTCGAGGGAGCGGCGCCAGGTGACCGATTTCAGGGACTTGGACATCCATTTTCCGTCCATCGGTCCCCGGGATATCGTGTTCGAGGCCGGCGGAAGGCTCTATCTGCTCGACCTCGAGACCGAACGGCACAGGGAGGTGGTGGTCCGCGTGGTGACCGACGAACGCACCTTGAGGCCTCGCGGCGAGAAGGTGGGCGGCCTCATTCAGGCCGCCGATATATCCCCGTCGGGGAAACGGGCGGTCTTCGGCGCGCGAGGCGAGATCTTCACGGTCCCCGCCGAGCATGGCTTCCTGCTGAACCTGACCCGGGACTCGGCCGTAGCCGAGCGGGATCCCGCCTGGTCGCCGGACGGAAAGTCCGTGGCCTTCTGGAGCGATCGCTCGGGAGAGTACGAGTTGACCCTCCGGGCCGCCGACGGCTCCGGCGAGGAGGAGAGGCTGACTTCGCTGGGTCCGGGCTTCCGCTATACGCCACACTGGTCGCCCGACAGCCGCAAGCTGGCGTTCGTCGACAACCGGATGCGGATCCGGATCTTCGATCGGGACTCTGGGTCGGTGGTCGACGTGGACCAGGCGCAGTGGTTGTTCCATGGGGGCTTGAGCGCGTTCACCGTGAGCTGGTCCCCCGACTCCCGCTGGATGGCCTACCATCGCGACACCGAGAAACGAACCCGGGCGGTCTTCCTGTTCGACTTCGAGAGCCGAACCGGACACCAGGCTACCTCGGCCTACTACGACGACTCCAGTCCGGTCTTCGATCCGGACGGCCAGTATCTCTATTTTCTCACCGGTCGCGAGTTTAGTCCCTCCTACAGCGCTTTCGACAACACCTGGATCTACGCCAACAGTACCCGGATCGCCGCCGTGCCCCTGAGGAAGGATGTGGCGTCGCCCCTGGCGCCCCGCAACGACGCGGAGTTGGATGACGACGACAAGGAGGGGGAGGAGGATAAGGAGGGACGGGAGGGCAATGAGGAGACGACGAAGAAGAAAGCGGTGGAGATCGATTTCGATGGGTTTGAGGCGCGGATCGTGCTGCTGCCTCCTCCCGCGGGAAACTACGGCGGCCTGAGGGCGGCGCCGGGGAAGGTGGTTTACCAGCGGAATCCGCGGACGGGAGAGCCGACGGATGCCAAGTCGCGTCTCGTCTTCTACGATCTCAAGGAGAGGGAGGAGAAGGAGGTCCTCGTCGACCTCGGCGGATATGGGCTTTCGGCCGACGGGAAGAAGGTGCTCGTCCGTCGCGGGAGCACCTTCGCGATCGTCGACCTCCAGCCGAATCAGGAGATCAAGAAGACGCTGCGGACAGACGAGCTCGAAGTGGAGGTCGACCCTCGGGCGGAGTGGCGGCAGATGTTCGTCGACGCCTGGAGGCTGCAGCGGGACTACTTCTACGATCCGAACCTGCACGGTGTGGACTGGAACGGAATCCG
>CAYRCA010000031.1:0-16624 GCA_964422565.1 uncultured Acidobacteriota bacterium
AAGACAGGCATCCCTGCCTGTCTAAGGGTAAATGCCGAGATCCGGAGCGACAGGCTGGAAGCCTGTCTTCCCTCAGGAGCCATCCGCTTCCAGCGCGAAATCCCTCAGGAGGCTGCTCAGTTCCGTCTGGCTCAACGTCAGCGCCTTTTCGGGTCCGTATGCCGTCACCACCTGATCGGCGAAGGCCAGCCCAAGCGCCAGAATCGCCGGCGGATCCAGATCCGGCGTGGTCCGAGACCGCAAGGCTCGACTCAACTCCGCGCGGGAAGCCTCCAGATCCGTGGCTTCGACGGGAGGGATCGGCTCGAGGAAGCACTCCTCCGGAGACACCGCCAGCCCCGCCTCGACGGCGAGGTGGATGGCAAGTCCCTCCCGAACTATGCGCGCCGGCAACGAGGAATCCCAAGGACTGATCTGCGAATACAAGGGCAGCTTGAACTGCTCTCGAGCAAGCCAGGCGCGGAGCTTCTCCTCCTTCACCCCCCGGAGTCGGTCCACGCCCACCCGAAGGACGATCGTTTCGCCGATACGCAGGATGGAGAGGTCGAACCGGTCCAACGCCGGCATGGCCACCAGAGGCGTCTCGTAAAGCAGCGCCGGAAACCGTTCTCGGAACGCGGAAACGAACTCCTTTCGGACGAGGGGGAACCTCTCGGCGGCTCGGCGGTAGTCGGGTTCGCGCAACAGGTTCCACATCGCCTCGAGCGCTCCGGAATCGGGTTCGAGGCCCGTCTCCGGGTAAAGGAAGTCCTCGAAAAGGTGGTAATAGTCGGGGGCGATCTCGTCTTGCCAGAAACGCGCGAAAGCCTCCGGAGAAGGAATCTCGGCAGCGGCCGAAACCAGGCGGATGTTCAGGTCGATGAGATGGAACTCGTCGCCCGCAGTGGTGACCGCCGCAGGGTCCCAGTCTCCGGATCCGAGTACTTTCTTGCCTACCAGCTGGAGGGCGTGCGAGAACTGGACGTGGCGCAGTTCGAGCCGTCCTTCCGCCAAACCGGACCCTCGAGAAGAGAGCACGATATCGAAAGGTCTGCCGGGGGCGGACCGATACTCCAGAACGAGCCGATCATCCCCCAGTTCGGAAACACGCATCCACCGCACCGTCCAGTCCGCACGATAAAGCAGTGCCCCACGGGTCTCCAAGTCCGGCCCACAGACCAGATGCTGTTTGGGTTCGGCGGAGTCTTCCTCGAGCACCAGACGCCAGACGCCCGTCCACCCGTCCGCGAAGACCGATGTGCAGCCCAGCAACAACCACAGAAGCGCCGAGGCGTAGCGAGGACATGGTCGCAGAGCGATCATCCCTACCTCCGGGTGGCCACCGGCAGAATCGACAGCGGAAGGCCGTCCTCGGTGGTGCGAATGATGGTCGCCCCCAACCTGCCCGACGGGTCATCGCTCTCGACGATCACGCTTCCCCCGAGGAACCCGGGAGGAAAATCCCCGATGGCGGAATGCTCGTTGTAGAGCTCGGACAGGTAGCGCGCCATATGCTCACCGGGCCCCAGCTCGATCCAGCGGGTGGGATAGGGGGAATCCGGCGCAACATCTTCTCTGGCCACAATCCGGAACCTCGTTGCGTTCTCGCCGAGATTCACGAGGGCAACCGCGACGAACTCGTGAGCACCGGCTCCAAGGGCGGTCCTGAAGGAGTAGCCCCACACCGGAAGAATCGGAACCTCCCTCAGAATGCGATCGTTTTGGTCCACGACCCGGTAGAAGAGATGTCCCGCCAGGGGGATGTTCGAGGTCACGCTCATCCAGCCAAACTCGATGTCCTCGCCCCGCAGGGTGAACTCCCTGGCACCCCCCGGGATAATGGTGAAGTCAAGTTCCTCGGCCGGCTCACCGTCGATCAAGATCACCCAATCGCCTCCCAGCGCGTTGGTGAAAGCCATCTCACCGGAAGCCTCCTCGTCGTCGGAATCGTTGACCAGGACGACGGCGGTCTCGAACCGTCGCTGCGAATCGATCCTGCCGACCGCCACCTGCGAGAAGTTGAGGACCGTCTCCGGCTGTGTCGGCGCCTCGGTGATGTTGAAAAGAAGAGAGATGGAATGCGACCGCCCCTCCTGGTCGGCCGCCGTCAGGGAAACGGTCACCGTGCCCGTGGCGCCCTGCGGAATCGAGAGGGTCGGCTGAGTGGCGGATCCGCTCGAGAGGGTGGCGTCGCTGATTCCGGTGGCGGCCCAGGTGTAGGAAAGAGTTCCGGAGCCTGTGCTCGCGGAGGCGTCCAGGTAAATCGTCCGGGCGGACGTCTCCACCGAAGCGCCGGGGGTGATGTACCCGCCGCTCGGCTCCAGCCGGTAGCGGATCGTTGCCTGCGGAGCGGGCGTCAGCTCAACGAAGGTGACCCCGAAGGTAATCGTCGTACTGCAGTCTTCCTGATCGTAGGCCGTCGCGGAGACCAGCGACTCTCCCAGCTGCGACGCCGGAACCGTGAACTCCAGGATCGATCTGCGCTCCTTGGGATCTGCGGTTGCCTGTAGCGTAGCGTTGGGGGCAACCCCCTTCTCCTCCAACGCCGTCGTGTCCCATTCGATCTTCGGGACACCGGTGAGAACCCCGACCCCTCCGCCGCCGATGACACCTCCCGGGTCCACAGTGGTGTCGTCGGAGAAGACGACCTCCACCCGGGCGGCCTGACCGGCGGAATAATGAATCGCCGACTGGCGCGGGTCGGGATTGATGCTGACCAGCACGGGCCCCCGGTTGCCGTTGCAGGTCGCCCGGTTCACATTCCAGTTCTCATCGGGCGGTGGGGGCGCCGACGGCACTCCTCCTCCTCCGCCGCCGCCGCCGCCGACGGTCACCGACACGGTCCGCGTCGCACTGCTGAGCGCCGGGCTAGTGCCCACCTCGGAAGCCTGTACGGTGAACTGGTGGGTGCCGAGAGGCACAGCTCCCGTCGGGTGGTTGAGGGTGCTCCGCCACTGCGTGGAGGAGACTCGCTGGCTGGTAACAAACGGCGGGTTGATCGTACTGTTGGAGAGGCCGATCCAGGTGAAGGTCAGATCGTCGCCGTCAAGATCGGTTGCCGTGGCCACCACCGTCAGCGTCTGCCCCTGGGCTACCGAGACCGAGGACGGCGACACCGAAAGCGTGGGAGCGCGATTCTCTCCAGTGCTCGTTGCTCCGCTGAGGTAGGCCCGCTGGAACCTCTCCACCCGGTGGAGCGCTTTCTCCAGCCAGAGAACCACGTCGAGGTGCGAGTCCCTGGTCTGTCGCGGCACTTGAATGGTGGCGACCATCTTGCCCGACTGGAAGACAACCGGACTGCCGCTTCCCGAGAAGTTTCTGTAGGTCCAGGTCGGCTGGAAGTAGTTGTCCGCATCGGTACTCTGCCAGGCGTCCACCCCGATGTTGCAGCCCTCCCCGCAGGGTCTGCGGTCCGTCTGCGTCCCGAGATTGCCGCCGATGACGGGATCCGGTGGCGAAAGGACGCCCTCGATCTGTAGGTTCCTCTGCGCCGTCGCCACAACCTCTCCCCCCTCGGGGTCCTGAAACACCACGGTAAGACTGATTCCGACCGTCCTTCCGACCAAAACTTCGGCCGCACCCGCGTTAAACGGCGATCCCGGCGCCTGCGACCAAAGCTCAAGGATCGTTGCCTGCTGGTTCGTCGATGTCAGCCTGATGTGGTCGTTGGGGCGCTCCAAACCCCACGTATACGACGTCACGGGAAGCCCGGCGCTCTGAACGGACGCGGTGAGGCCGACACTATTCATGACGAGGGTCCGGCCCGTGGCAGTAATCTCGACCTGCGGCTGGTCGGCATGAATCGCGGGCACGACACACGCCAACACCAACCCCACCAACAAACTCTTTCCAGAAAGTTTCATGCTCATTGCCTTACCGCCCCGTCACCGAGACGGCCCTCAACAATAGGTCCGCACGCCATGGGCTTTGTTGGGGCAGCCAGCGCGGCTGGCCCTCCCGATACAGAAGGGCACCCCCCCCAGGAAACGAAACCAACGAATAATTAGTCCTTTCCAGATCGCCCCCGAGCACCTCCCGCCACATCGACCGCCCCCCATCGTGGAGTGCATGCAGGCTCGCCCGGATCGTTCGGTCCGGACCAAGGGTCAGTACCGACAGCAGAGGCCGCCCCTCGACGACGGCTCCGGAAAACCCGAGGATACGAGTCGAGCCTTCCAGATCCGGAAAGAACGGCTCCCCGACGGGACCGTCGACCGCGAATAGCTGAGCTCCCACCTTTTCATGCTGAATCGGGCCTCTGCGCAGGCCTTCCCGCCAGATAAGATACAGGGACGCCCCGTCATTCAGAACGCCCCAATCGAAGAGATCCCCCTCCCGCGTTAGGATCAAGCGGTTCCCGCGCCATGACTTACCTTCATCCGGACTGTGATCGAGCCAGACGCGGTATTGAGTCCCCGCCTTCACCAGCCAGAGTACCACCATCCTGTCTCCGGCGTACAGCACTTTCGGCTGGGACGTCCTGACCGTCCGATCGTCGCTCACCACCACGGGCTCGTCAAACCAGGTCCGCCCCCCGTCGGCGGAGCGGTTGAGGACGGTGGCGACGCCTCCGGGCGTCTGGTCGGTCCAGACGAGCACCACTTCGCGCTCGGCGCCGGTGGTGAAATCCGGTTCGGCGGCGAACCCAATCGGCTCCGGGAAGTCCACGTCCACCGGCTGAAACATCGCGCCGCCGTCCACGCTCAACAGAAACCGAATCCCGGTGTTTCCGCCGCGTACTTCGGTAGAGGGAAACACGAAAAAGACCTCGCCGGAACCTCCCGTCCCGAGCAGCGGAGCGACACGATTCCGCCCGGCGGGCGCCCTTGCGACGGCCCCCCAGGTGGACGCGTCCTTCGCAAGACCGCGATAGGCGATGACGTTTTCCTCTCCCCGACGCCCCCTGGCTTCGAACCAGCCGGCGTGCAGATTTCCTTCGGCATCCGCCACCAGGCTGGGCCCCAGATGCTCCCCGGCGGCCTCCGTCAGCTTCACCCGATCGGATACGCCTTCCGCCGACGACACCCTGGCCAGGACCACGTCCAAGCCCCTCTCTTCCCGGCTCGTCGCCCGATAGATCGTCCACAGTTCATCGTCGCGGGATACCACCTGCGGGCCGAATCCGCCCCGGGGCGGCGGGACGTCGGTTCCGGCTGCGTTCACCTGGACCGGGGCGGCGACGCTCACGGCCGGGACGCCCTCGTCTGGGGCGAACCCAAACGCGAACGCCACGAGAGCAGATGTTGCCGAAATGGTCAAAAGGACGGGGAAAGTATTCATCGACTATATACACGAAAACAGGGAAGGGGGAGGTTGCCTCCCCCTTCCCTGTTCTATTGAAACCCCTAAATCCGAAAGGGGGAGGCCGCGCAAAGCGTCTGCTCCCCCTCCTGGCTTACAACACCTTACGGGGCGACAGCCGGCTCGCCCAAGTCCGAAATGCCGGGATCCGACGCGACGGCGAAGAGCCACCACGCCGCACCGAACCCTTCGAACTTGGCGACCTGCTGTCCCACCGTCAGGAAGGACGGTCCGATATTCTCACGCACCACCGGCGCTGGGGCGAAGCCGGCCTCCGTCGCGAGATGGAAGGTCGAGGTTCCAGGCCCGTGGGCCTGCCCAGAAAGGAGCAGACCAACCGCGGCCGCCTCGGCAGGTGTCAAAGAGATCGTCGTTGTGTTGTCCCGCACGAAGCGGATCCAGCCGCCGGCCAGGTCGCCCGGGTCCTCGCCCAACGCAGCCGCCAGCAACCCGTCGAACGCGCCGAGACCGTTGAGCACCTCGGGCCAGACGTCCGCCATATCCTGAATGGTCACGCTGTCCACGCTCGTACCGGGCAGGATGGCGCTCGTCAGGAACGTGCGCAGACAGATACAGGTCACTTTGAGGTCCGCCACCGTCGGGACGGGCGGGACCGGCGAGATGATCAGCGGGGGATCCTCGGCGAAAGCCAGAATGTCCTCGCTCTGGTCGTAGACCTGCATGATGTAGGTCGTATAAGCGGCCGCATAGTTCGCCGAGCGGTCGAAGAACGCGCTACCCGTGTTGCTGCTTCCGTTGTAGTCGTCCTTCACCGAGAGGAAATGATGAACCATGTTCTCGGGCTCGACGATATGGAAGGCGGCGGTACCCAGCGCGCCGTACCGCGAGAAGCCACCGGGGATGAAAAGGGGATCGAAACCGCCGTGGTAGTTGATATCGCCGCCGTGAACCTCATTGCGGAGGTAGAAGCTGTTCGTGACGGTCATCGCGGTGCCGCCATTCACGCCGATGTTGTACCAACCCTGCTCGTTTCCAAGCAGGATCTTGCCCACCTCTACCTGCGGGCCATCGCCGTCGGGCTGCCCGGAGACTCCGCTGAGGTCGTTATCCTCCCCGCGATCCACCGAGGGCCTCGCCCAGGCGTTCAGACCGTAGGCCAGGAAGCGGGTGTCGGCGACCGCGTCGGTAATGAACTGGGCGGGCACGGCCGTCGTCTGCAGACCCACCAGATAGTCGAACGAGATCTGGGAGGCGTTGAGGACGTGGAGGTTGTTGGCGCTGATGCCGCCGACCCTTCCCACGTTACGCACGTCACCGCCCACGACCTCCTCCAGCGTTCCACCGATAGCGTCGGGGGTCCCGGCGGTGGTCGAGGCGTTGATATTGCACTCTCCCGCCGCCGCCCTCAACTCGAAGGGGAACAGGATGTCCGCATCGTCGTCGTTGCTGATCGAGGCGCCGGCTGCGGAGGCCATGATCACGAAGCGGCCGGAACCCCACTCCCTTGTGCTGATCGGGTCCAGCAACGAAGGAGGCCCGAAAAAGCGATCTCGGGTGTTGAACGTCGTACCGGGAATTACATAGTTGAAGGGATCGAACAACAGCGTGTCGTTGCAGGTCAGAATCACGAGGAAGTCAAGGATGTCCTCGCAGTTGTCGTTGAAATAGCGGAAGTGGACGGTCACCGCCTGCGTGGGGTGGGTGTTCGTGATCGAAATGAAGTTCTGGAAGATCGAACCCTGATCGAGCTGGCCGTCCCCGTTCTGATCCAAGAGGGCGGGATACACCTGGAGTATCGGCAGGTCGAACTCGTCGTCCAGCAGGGCCGGATCGCCGCTCAACTGCCGCGCGTTGATCCCCGTGTCCAGGATATAAGTCAGCTGAGAACCGGGATCGTTGACCGACCCGGCGGGAATATTGCGCGTCTGGTTCTCGCCCTCATAGTCCAGATAGCCCTGCTTCGGGTTCGTCGGTTGCCCGAAGAGGCCGGACGCCGACAGCGCGAGCAAAACCAGCGTGCCGACAATTAATACGCTCCTCATTCTGTTCATCAATTCTCCTCCTTAAAAAACAGACCTCGTTCTAAGAGTACCCAAACTCCACTTTGCTCAAAACAGCCAATTACCACTCAAAAAGAAAAGGAAATCAACCCCAAAAAGCCGGCACTACAAGAGTTTCGCGCCTCTGGCAACTCCCCTTCCCGGCGACTTCACGAGGTGAGAAGATGCCCCGAGCCGGGGAAAGTCGCAACCTTTTTCGCTCTCCCTTCTCGCAGAAGTCCTGACGGAACCTGTATCTTAACGAAGTTTGGAGGAAAAGGAAACCATCTTTTGAAGAAAGTCCGGAGAGGCGGTATCTTTTGGCTGGATCAGGAGCGTGAGGAGGGAGGCAGGAGGGAGGAGCGAGGAGGGAGGAGTGAGTGGCCATGATCGGGGCGCACCCCGAGGGATTCAATAGGGACCGGACCCCGGGCCGACTGAAGAGGAATGTCGAACGTGTGAAAGCAGGGTCGGGGGGACCGGACAAGTCCGACAAGTCCGGCGGGTCCGACGGAGAGCGCGAGAATGAAAACCGATGAGAGGGTAACGAGTGGCTGACGGGATCGACGACCCGCCTATGACGGAACGGACCCGCCTGCGGAAAGTCTACGACGGCACCGCCGAGATCCGACGGCGATACGACGCCGACTACTTCCAGGGCGTCACGAGCGGATACTCGACGGAGGGCTACGAGAACGATCACCCCGACTGGGCGTCGTGGATGGGATTCCTGGGGATGCTGGCCGACCGGGGGACGTTCGTCGATCTGGGCTGCGCCTACGGATACCTGATCGAGGAGGCGCGACGCGGCGGCTACCGGGCCTTCGGCCTCGACATCAGTTCCTTCGCCCTGACCCGGGTGGCCGCCCTGCGGCCCTTTCTCGCCCAGGCCCACCTGCAACAACTGCCCCTGCGCTCGGAATGCGCCGACCTGGTCCTCCTGTTCGACGTTCTCGAACACCTGGAGGACCCCGCGGCGGCCATCGAGGAGGCCGCTCGCATCCTCGCTCCCGAGGGCTTCATCGTCGGCGCGACGCCCGATCCGATCTTCTTCGAGCGCCCGGAGCAAACCCATATCTTCGAACGGCCGCCCTCTTTCTGGATCAGGCAGCTGAACGACCTGGGTTTCCAGGTCTCGTTCCGCTTCTCCGACGTTCCCTACAATTTCCAGTTCGCCGCCTGCCGGAGGGACAGTCCCCGCGTGGACCGGCTCGCCCTCCTGAACCACGACTACCTGGCACCGACGGCGGACTTCGTCCGGGCCTCCCCGCCGGTTTTCGCGGCGCCTCGCGAGGGATGGGGCCCCTTGACCGAAAGAGCGCGGCCCATCCTAGACCGCCGCGCCACCGTCTTCCTGCTCAACCCGGGCGACGTCCCCCTGGAGGGACGGGCCTCCCTCCGGATCCAGACTTCGGGGGAGTTCTCCACTCTCCGCCTGCGCCTGAACGGCTGGGTGCTCGCCGAGATCCACCTGACGACCGAGACCCTCGAGCGACGCGTTTCCGTCGGCCCCTTCCCGCTCCCCGTTGGAGGACACCACCTTTTCCTCGAGCTGAACCCGGGAGGGCCGCGCGTCGTTATCGGAGAGCTGGATCTCACGTTCGTCGATGCGGCCGAACCGATCACCACCGGGCTGCCCTTCGACCTTTACCAGCGCTATCAACACTCGGCGGAGATCTGCCGCGTCCTCGATCCCGAATCCATCCTCGACGCGGGCGGCTATATCGGAGACGCCGACGGGCATCTGGCGGTTTCGGCAGACTTTCTGGCGCGGTCGCCCTCCACCGTAGTGGTCACGACCGACTCCCGCCACTGCGACCAGCCCCGGCACGTTCCCGCCGACGCCCTGCGCCAACCCTTCGAGGACGGCGCCTTCGACCTGGTCCTGTCGTTGGATGTCCTGGAGCACATCCCTCCCGAACGACGGGAGGATTTCCTGCGGGAGCTGGACCGCCTGGCCGCCCGCTGGATACTCCTGGGAGCCCCCTTTCGCTCCGAAGCGGCGGAGGACGCCGAACGGCGGCTCGCGGAGGGCCCGATGCGCGACCACCGCTTCCTGGAAGAACACCGCCTGCTGGGGCTGCCCGACCGCTCCCTGGTCCGGAGGGTTTTTTCGGGACGGCCCATCTGGGAGTTCCCCAACGGATACCTGTCTTCATGGCTGGAGCTTCAGGTTCTGACCCAACATTTTTTCGGACTACGGGACTATGCGGTCGCCGCCGGTTTCAACCGGTACTGCAACACCCAACGATACCCTCGGGACCTGAAGGAGCCTTCCTACCGGACCCTGTTCCTGGTCGCCAAGACGCCCGTCGACCCCGCCCAGGCCGAAGAACTGGGCCGCCTTCGATCCCCCCGGAACGCGGGCGACGAAGATGAGACCGCCGATGATCTCTCGGACCCCGTGACGCGGAGCCGGGAGGTTCTGGACTCAAGGGACCGGGCGCTGCACGACCTGCAGTTTCTGGCCAACGCGAGGCTGGAGCTCATCCGGCTCATGGAGGGGGAGCGGGACGCCCTGATCCACGAGCTCCGCCACACCCCCCTGCGCAAGCTCGCCCTCCGTCGCTGGAAAGAGCGTTCTCAGAGGAGGAGGGAGGGGAAGGAGGATCAGGAGGGGAAGGAGGACAAGGAGAATCGGTAGGTCGGCGGGGCCGAGGGTCCGACACGTCCGACAGGTCAGACGCGTCCGACAAGTCCGACAAGTCCGACCAGTCCGACCAGTCCAACACGTCCGACGGGGTCAGAACAAAACCATGGCGTTGGTCACCATCATCATCATCAACTATAACGGCGCGCCCTACCTCCCCGAGCTTCTGGAAAGCCTCAATGCCCAGACCTTCCGCGATTTCCGGACCCTGCTCGTCGACAACGCGTCCGGGGACGACAGTTGCGACATCGCGCGATCCCGCCGGCCGGCGACCGCGCTGATCCGCCTTCCGTCCAATCGGGGATTCGCCGCAGCCGGAAATCTGGGCGCCCACCAGACCGATTCCCCCTACATCGCTTTCCTGAACTCCGACCTACGCCTGGAACCCCGCTGGCTCGAGGAGCTCCTGGCGGCGGCGGAAGGCGATCCCAGGATCGCCGCGGCGGCGCCCAAGATGCTTCTCTACGACCGCCCCAACGTCCTGAACGGAGTCGGCGGGGCGATGAACTACCTGGGCTACACCTGGGACCGAGGCATGTTTGAGGAGGATCGGGGACAACTGGACACGCCCGCCGAAGTGCTCTTCGCGCCGGCCGCCGCCTCCCTGTTCCGCCGGGACGCCTTCCTGGACGCCGGGGGCTTCGACGAGCGCTTCTTCATGTACCACGAGGACGTCGACCTGGGCTGGCGCCTCTGGCTTTACGGCCACCGGATCCTGACCTCGCCCGGGGCGGTCGTCCACCATCACTTCGGCGCGGCCACAAAGGCCGCCCGGGGGATGCTCTGGCGGGAGGTCCTGGGGGAACGGAACGCGATTCGCTCGCTCATCAAGAATTACGAGCGAGGCACCCTGCGGCGGGCGGTTCGCGACCTCCTGCTTCTACGGCAGCGCTGGCCCAGAAAGCTGGCGCAGCTTCGCAACCTCCTCTGGAACCTGGCCTTCATTCCGGAGACCCTCGAACACCGGGTCGCCGTCCAGAGGCGGCGGATTCGAAGCGACAACGACCTCCAACCCCTTATCGTACAATCCAAACATGTCCCGGTCCGCCTCTGACGTCAGCGTTATCACCGTCAACTGGAACGGCAGGTCCCACCTGGAGACGCTGCTGCCCTCCGTGCTGGCTTTGCGGCCCGGGGAAGTCATTGTGGTGGACAACGGCAGCCGGGACGGCTCGGTCGAGCTGCTCCGGGCCCGCTTCCCCGACGTGCGGCTCCTGGCCAACGACCGCAACCGCGGCTTCGCCGAACCGAACGACCTGGCGGCCCGGCGGGCCCGGGGCTCCGTTCTGGCCTTCATCAACAACGACATGCGGTGCCACCCGGAGTGGCTGGAAGCCGGACTCGACGGGCTGAACCACGCGGGTTGCGTCGCCTCGCGCATCCTCGACTGGGAGGGGCGGCGGGTCGACTACAACGGCGGCTCGCTGCAATACTTGGGTTACGCCCTGCAACTGGACCTCGGCGAACTGGCCGATCGGGTCACCCGCCGGGAGAAGACTCTCTTCCCCTGCGGCGGCGCGATGCTGATCGATCGGGACATCTTTCTCGAGGTCGGCGGATTCGACCCGGATTACTTCGCCATCTTCGAGGACGTGGACCTGGGCTGGCGCCTCTGGCTGGCGGGTCACGAGGTTCACGTCCGCCCCGAATCCCTGGTCTACCATCACCGCCACGGCACCTTCCGGTCCCACGCCGAAGCCAGGATGCGGTACCTGATGCATCGCAACGCCCTGATGACCATCATCAAGAACTACGACGACGAGAACCTGCGGGCCATCCTCCCGCTGGCTGTCGTTCTCGCCGTCAAGCGGGCCGTCCGACTGTCGGGCGTGGAGCGCGAATCCTTCTACCTGTGGGCCGAGGCCGAGCGGCTGAAAGCGACAACCCCCTTCGACGGGTCCGATCTGCAGGACTGCCTGAATCACCTGGTTTCGATCGAGGACGTCCTGTCCGGCCTGCCGGCTCTCCTGGCCAAACGGGTCGAGGTCCAAAGGATGCGCCAGCGAACCGACGATGAGATCCTGGCCCTCTTTCAGGATCCCCTTCGCCCGATCGTGGAAGATGGAGGATTTATTCGCCGGGAGGCGGACCTGATCGAAATGCTGGGACTGGATCGGTTGTTCGACACCGGCGGGTACCGGGCCGCGGCGGATCGGTTTCCCGACCCCTCCCCGGAGCGCCTCCGAAAGGTCGAGGAGGAACTGAGGCGACTCCAGTGGATCGGCGGCCACGCCCTGGCCCATCCACCTTTGCCGGACCGCCGTTCCCGCTTCCGCAGGTTCGCCGACGCCTGGAGGGCGCATGGCCCGGCGGAGGCCTGTCGAAGAGCCTGGGAGGCGTTGCGGCGTGGAGTTTAGCGTCGTCATCCCCACCTATAACCGGGCGGACGTCCTGCGTCGGTGCCTGGCGGCCCTGGCTGTCCAGGAGGACGCCGGCGACTACGAAGTCCTGGTGGTCGACGACGGCTCCACCGACGAGACGCCGCGGGTCGTATCGGCCCTCCTGGAAGAGTATCCGGTTCGGCTTCACTACCTGTATCAAGAGAACCGGAAACAGGGCGCCGCCCGCAATCTGGGCGTTCGTCAGGCGCGGGCGGAAAGAATCCTGTTCCTGGGGGACGACATCGTCCCGGTTCCGAACCTCCTGGCCGAGCACCGAAAGAGCCACGCGCGGTGGTGCGACGAACCCTCCCGGAGCCGAACCGCGGTGATCGGGTACACCACCTGGCCGGACGAATTCCCCACCACCCGCTTCCTCGCCTATATCGGCGAGCAGGGATGGCAGTTCGGATTCTCGCTGATCGACGACCCGGACAACGTGCCCTTTAACTACTTCTATACAAGTAATCTTTCCCTGTCGCGCCGCTTCTTCCTTGAGGCCGGTGGATTCGACGAAGACTTTCGCGAGTATGGATGGGAGGACATCGAGTTGAGCGTCCGGCTCGAGAAGCGGGGCATGCGGCTGGTGTACGCGCCCGAGGCGAGGGGATTCCATTACCACCCCATCGACATCGCCGGTTTCATCGAGCGCCAGCTCAAGGTGGGCTCGTCGGCCTGGAACTTCTACCGGAAACACCCCGAGATGAAGTCGTTTCTGAGTATCGACCGGATTCCCCGGTTCCAGGCGTCCGATCGTATGCGGATGCGGCTACTGACCTGGGCGTGCCGCATCACCGAGACCTGGCGTCGACCCGATCTGTCGCGGTACTATCCAGATTTGATGAGCTACTATTACCTTCAGGGACTGATCGACGGGCGGAGCATCTTCGGGGACGAGGAGCGAGGAGCGAGGAGCGGGGAGTGAGTGGCCATCCTCGGGGCGCACCGGAAGGGATGAAATTCGAGGCGGTTTCGGGTTTCGGGGTTCGGGTTTTGGGTTTTGGGTTTCGAGTGACGACGCGCCGGGCGTTGATTCTCCGGGTGGGAGGGTTTGCGTCGGGCACGAGGCCCCTGAGGGGCCGACAGGACTTAGCCCCACCCGACGAAGGAGGGTGGGGTTTGCACGCCCTCCAATGTCTCCTCCCCAAGGGTCCGCAGGACCCGACAGGAACATCCAGCCCTCAGGGATGGGGCGGGGCACTGGGGACCGGGGACCCGGGGCTGGGGTTGGGTTGAGGGTGGTTGAAGGTTGAGGGGTTGGGGGTTAAAGGTTGGAGACGCCAGATCTCCTCACTCCTACCAAGAAAGTGCCGGCGAGCCGCCGCCGCTACCTCCGGCCTGCCCGACCCTTTCATCCCTGCGGGTGCGTCGGCTCATGGCCACTCACTCCTGATTCGCGATCGCGATTCCCGGCCGCCGGCGGGCCGGCGGCGGCACGCTGCCCGCTGGCCGTATAACAAGGACGGAGAAGATTGACGGACCGCGCTGAGATCACCGTCGTCGTTCCATCCTGGAACCGGCGAGACTTGCTGGAAGTCTGCCTCCAATCCCTGGAGCGGCAGACCGTCCGTCCCCGGGTCCTGGTGGTGGACAACGGCTCCGTCGACGGCACCACGGAGATGGTGGCCTCTCGGTTCCCCGATTTCGGTTGTCTCGGCCTGGACGCCAACCGGGGATTCGCCGTCGCCGTGAACCTGGCCCTCGATCGGGTGGAGACCCCCTTCGCGGCCCTTCTGAACAACGACACCGAGGCAGACCCCCGCTGGGTCGAGGCGGGCCTGGAGGCCCTGCGCGGCCGCGGGGCCTACGCCTTTTTCGCCTCCCGGATGGTGAACTTCTTCGACCGGGGCGTCCTGGACAGCGCCGGGGACTGCTATACGCGCGGAGGCCTCCCCCTGAAGCGCGGTTTCGGCGAGCCCGCCGACCGCTACTCGACGGAGGAGGAGGTGCTGGGCGCCTCGGCCGGCGCCGCCTTCTACCGGATGGACCTCTTCCGACAAGTCGGAAGTTTCGACGAGGGCTACTTCATCTACCTGGAGGATGTGGACTTGAGCTTGCGGGCCCAGATCCAGGGGCTGCGCTGTCTCTATCTCCCCCAGGCCGTGGTCTATCACATGGAGGCCGCCTCCGATCCTGAGTGGAGTGGTCCGACCCCGGTCCGGGCCGGACGGGCCCATTACTCCACCGATCGGGTCTTTTGGATCACCCGAAACCGTTGGCAGCTCATGGTGACGCACCAACCCGTTCGCAACCTTCCCCGGCTGGTCCAGGGATGGGCGCGCAGCCTCCTGTTCCATCTGATCAAGGTCGGCTATCTTGGCGCCTTTCTGCGGGGCCTGGCGGCCGGCGTCGCCCTGACGGGACGGGCTCGGCGCAAGAGGCGACGACTGAGGGGAACACGTATACTGTCGGATCGGCAACTATGTCAGCTGATGCAGCGGTGCTCGCCGCGTGTGTGAACTGGAACGGTGGAGAGATGCTGAGTCGGACCGTTCAGGCTCTGCTGGCTGTGGACTATCCGAACCTGACGATCCTGGTGGTGGACAATGCGTCGACGGACCGGTCCGCGGAACGGGCCGCGGCGCTGCATCCCGACATCCAACTGCTTCGGCTGGAACGGAACCGGGGTTTCGCGGCGGGAGTCAACGCCGCGGTAAGGATGGCGGCGGGCGATCCGGCGCGGCCGGAGTACTTCCTGATCCTCAATAACGATGTGTTGCTCGCCCGCGACGCTCTGGGCGCTCTGGTGTCCGAAGCCGAGCGCCTCGGACCCGGGGTCTACGGCCCAAAGATCCTCCGGGCCGACGACACGGGCCGGCTGGAGGCCGCCTGGGGAAGGGTCACCTGGAGCCATGTCCTGGCGAACTTCGAGGGAAAGGACGCCGCGGACGACGGGCGCTGGATCCAATCGCGGAAGGTCTCCCTGCTTCTGGGTTCGGCCCTGCTGATCTCCCGCGAGGTTTTCGACGCCGTCGGCCCCTTCGACGAACGCTTCTTTATGTACCACGAGGAGGTGGACTTCCTTTATCGGGTCGGCAAAGCCGGCCTGCCCGCGCACTTCTGCCCGGCGGCGAGGGCATTCCACCACGGCGGATACTCCACCCGCTCCCGGCCGCTGAGAAAGGTCTACTGGGTGCGCCGCAACGCGGTCCTCTTTCTGCGGAAACACGGGGCGGGTCCCGGGCGGTGGGCCTACTTCTGCCTGACCCTGGCGCTCAGCCTCCTCTACAACCTCGCCACCCTGCGGTTCGGCCGGGTGCGAGCGATCGTCGAAGGTGTGGGGGACGGTCTGTCGCGCCGCGCCCCCGGGGAGAGCCGAGAGTGATGGCGACTCCAGGACCGGGGGGGCCTCCGCCGCTGGTGACTTTCGTCGTCCCCTGCTACCGTAGCCGACGAACGATCGGCTTCACTCTGCGGTCCATCCTGACCCAGCGGACCTCGGCTTCCAGCGAGGTCCTGGTGGTCGACTCCTCGGAAAAGCCCATCACCGCTTGGATCAGGACCACGTTTCCGACGGTCCGGGTCCTGGGCGGCGTCAACCGGCTCTATCCCGGGGCGGCGCGAAACCGCGGGGCGGAAGGGGCAAGGGGCGAATTTCTCGCCTTTCTCGACGCCGACGTAGTCGCCTCCCCGGACTGGCTCGAAGGCCTGCTGGCGACGGTTCGGGACAACCCCGAGGCGGCGGCCGGAGGCGCCGTGGATAACGGCAATCCCCAAACGGCCAGCTCACGCGTTCAGCACTGGACGGAGTTTTCCGAGTTCCTGCCCGGGTCGCCTTCCGGAAGCCGGCCGTTTCTATCGACGTCGAACCTGCTCATTCGCGCGGACGTGTTTCGTCGAACCGGGGGGTTCCCCGAGGAACTCCCCATGAGCGAGGATCTTGTCTTCTTCCATCGCTTCCCCGGAAGCGCGCTCTTCGAGAGTCGGGTCTCGGTGGCCCATCACCACCGCAGTCGTTGGCGGAATGTCTTGTCCCACTTGAGGAGACTCGGTTACTGGGGTGGGTATGTCCGCCGCGACCTGGATCTGAGAGGGGGAGGGCTCAGGTCGATACCCGCCGCATCGTACCTTCTGCCCTTCTACCGGACACCCGTGATCCTCCGTCGGGTCTGGCGGTCCGGTCGGCGAGAGGGAATGCGGGCTGTGGCTCTGTCGCCTCTCATCCTCGCGGCGACCGCGGCCTGGAGCCTCGGATTCAGGGCTGGCCTGAGGGGCTCACCGGGAGCGGGGAGAGGAGTAGAAAGGGAGGAGGAGTGAGTGGCCATGAGCGGGGCGCACCCGGAGGGACGAAAATCGCGGTGGTTTCGGGTTCCGAG
>CAYRCA010000032.1:0-16210 GCA_964422565.1 uncultured Acidobacteriota bacterium
CGTGGTCACCGGCGCCACGGTGGGGATCTTCCGGGGCCAGACCCTGAGGGGAGCCGGGGTCGGCGCCGCCATCGGCGCGGCGGGCGGCGCGCTCCTGGGCCTGCTCCAGAGGGGCGAGGAGGTGGAGTTGCCGAGGGGATCGTCGCTGACCATTCAACTGGAGGAGTCCGTCGGTTTCGTCCGACCCGAGCCACCGCCCACCGGAGTGCGGCTGACTCCTTGACAGGTTTGCGCCGCCTCGGCCGCGAGATGAAATTGGTGGCCTCCGACGATGGAGAACGGGATGGACGCGATCCCCAACGTCCTCTCAGAGTTCTCAGTACTCCCGTCCCGGGCGCGAGACAAGCAGGATGCTTATCCCACTCAACCTTCCGCCAGGTCAAACGCCCCGCGCGTCGGGGCCCCAGAGGATTTTGTGCAACTGCAGCTGCATCCTGACCGGCAGGCCGTCGGCGAGAATCCAGTCGGCCAGGTCGCGCGGCGCCAGGGTCGCCCACACCGGCGAAAACAGGACGGTGTTCCGCTCGTGCAGCCGCCGGGTTCGGACCTGTTCCCGCGCCCACTCGTAATCCGCGCGCGATGCCAGGACGAACTTGACCTCGTCCTGGGGCCGCAGCCGCTCCAGGTTCTCCCATCGGTTGTGCCCGCACATGCCGCTGTCGGGGCACTTGACGTCGCAGATCAACTTGACCCGCTCATCGACCAAGCCGATGTCCCGGTGGCCCCCGGTCTCGACCATCACCTCCTTGCCGCGCTCGAACAGCCGCTCCACCAGCAGGTGGACCCGTTCCTGGAGCAGCGGTTCGCCTCCGGTGATCTCCACCAGCCCGGCCGGATAGGCCTCCACCCGTTTTACGATCTCGTCGATGGACATCCGTCGGCCATCGTGAAAGGCGTACTCCGTGTCGCACCAGACACAACGCAGATCGCAACCCGCCAGCCGAACGAAGACGCAGGGCTCCCCCGCCCTCGTGGACTCACCCTGGAGGCTGAAGAAGATCTCGTTGACGGAGAGGTGTTCACCCATCGGCGTAAAGGTTTCAGCCAATTATATCGAAGCCCGGAGGCCCCGGGAGGCACGGGCCGGATCAGACCAGTATGCTAGAATTTCCTCTTGGGTGGGTCTGACAAGGAAAAGCGTCATGCGGATGTCCGTGCGTAATGTGTGCGTTCTTTTCGCTCTGCTGGTGCCGGTTACGGTTCACCTGAACGGCTCGGTGAGCCGGGAGATCGAGAACGAGTACAAGCAGCGGTTCGAGAACCGGGCGATGTTCCTCAAGACGCCGGTGCACGGCAACCGGCAGGTGATTCACCTGAGGGGAGGGCTCACGGTCCAGGATCGAGCCAGCCTCGCCCAACCGCTGACTTTCCGGGTCGGGGAACAGGTGCGGATCACTCAGTTGAATTTTCGGGACTCGGTGATCGAGTTCAGAATCGCCTCGATCGATCTGACGCAACAGGCCACGGTGGCGTTCGAGTTCGGCGAGTCGCTGTCCTACACCTTCCACCAGCGTCCCGCCTTCGAGTCGGCTCTGGATGGCGCTTTCACCGAGGGTTTGACCTTTCGGGAGATCGATGCGGCCAAGGAGGAATTCGTTCAGGGCCAGTTCCAGCGGGTGGTGGGGCAGATCTCCGAGGCCACCGGGGCCTCCACGGACTTTGTGATCCGGGCCATGCTCTCCGAGAACCCCGAGTTCAGCCGGGTCAAAGCGGACCTGGAACGTGTCGAGGTGCGCGCGCAGACGCTCCAGGCGGAGTTGGAGCAGGCGAACGCCGCCCGCCGGCAGGCCGAGACCCAGTTGCAGGAGGTGCGCGGTAGCCTGTCGGAGGCGAGTCGCGCCAGCGGCGCGCTGCAGCAGGAGCGGGACAACCTGGCCCGGGATCATACGCGGGTACAGCAGGAGCTGGCCGAACTCCGTCGGCAGAACCGAGCCTTCCAGGAGCAGATCGCTGCTGTGGCGACGAAGCTGGACGTGCAGTTGGACTCCAACACCCAGCTTGGCCGTCAGGTGGAGGGATTGAGTCAGAACATCGACCGTCTGACGCAGGAACGGGACCGACTCACGGGGCGCGTGGCCGAGTTGGACCGGGGGGTTGCGGCGATTACCGCGGAGCGCGACCGTATGTCTCAGGATCTTGCCGCGGCCGAACGGAGGGTCAGCCGCCTTCAGGGCGATCTGAACACCTTGACCTCCAATCGGCAAAGCCTTGAGGCGACCTACCTCAGGACCAAGGAAACCAAGGAACAGCTCGAACTGGCGAATCGTCTGGGCGAGGCCATGACCTTGAGGCAAGTACGGCGGGGAACGGAGAGGGACCAGGGCGAGATCGCCGAGATCCTGCTCCTGACCCAACCGGTTGCGGAACTGGAGATCGTCCCGCCCACCAAAGCCGGGGATGCCGCCCGGGTGACGCTGAAGCGGGTTTCACCCAACACCGTTCAGTTCAGCGAGGAGGAAAGGCGTCTGTACGAGGCCTTGGGACAAGCGCTGACGGTCGAGGCCGCGTGGGAATCCCGGAGCGGGAGGCTCCAAGCCGCACTCCAGTCGGGGTCGGCCCGTCAGGAGGTTGCCCCGAGGGAACAGGGGGAATGGACCTGGGTCTTCCAGGGATCGCCGACGGGTGAGGAGGTGGTGGCCCTTAAACTGCGGGTGTTCTCCGAGGATCTCCCGATCGATCTGGGCCAGTATCAGTTCCCGGTCGCACCCGACCGGCTCCTGGCGCGTTTCGGCAGTTCCTTCTCCATCCTCTCCCTGGGGGTCGGCCTGGTGCTGGGTATCGCCTTGGCCGGCATAGCCGTCGCCATGCGGGGACGGCAACAACAGCCTACCAAGCGGGCCGCCGCCCGGAAGGCGTATCCCTTCCCCTCCGAAAAGCAACTGTAGGTTACGCCATCGAGTGCCGGTTGCCCCTTGGCGTGGTGTCCTTGGGTTCCCTAGTCGGGCCGGTTCTTCTGCTCTTCGGTCAGACGATTGCCGTTTTCCTTGAACTTGCGGCCGTCCTCGTTCAGCTTCGAGTCCTCATCCCCCGGCTCGGGAATCGCCGAATGGCAGAAGGTGCATTTCCTTCCAGTCTCCTTCTTGTACCTGAGGGTGCCCTCCAATGGAGTGGAACTCCCCAGCAACAGCAGAAAGAAGCCGGAAAGCAGCAAGACTGAAACGAACCGGCCGCTCCTCTTCATAAGGGATCTCCCGAACCCGGTCGCCACCAACCGCGTCTCACACTATGGATCCCCGTCCGCCCGGACAGTTGCAAACTCGCGGTTGAGGCCGGCAAGACCCGCAACTGACCGGCAAGCCCCCAACCCCTTTTCGTTCAACCTCTTGGATCCCAACTGCGGGGCTTTTCGACAAACCAGGGCGGGACTACCGGACCGGTGTCAGCCAAATCACTTCGTAGGGCCGCATGGGACAGACCAGGCGCCCCCCCTCGACCGGATACTCCTTCCAACTAAGCAGGTCGCGCCACACTACCGCCGAGCCCGGCAGATCGTCCCCGGGCACTTCGACTCGAATCTCGCGACCGGCGGCCTCGACGAGAGCCAGCACCGGCTGTTCCCTCTCCCTCCCCCTCAGGAGCGCGAAAACGCTGGGACTCAGATCGAGGACCTTCTGCGAGGCGTTGGGGTGAAAGGCCGGCGACTGGACCCGCCGCCGGATCATTTCTCCGAACCGGCGAAAGATGTGGTAGGCGGGACAGGTGGAGTCGGCCACCTTCCGCCGGAGAACCTCCAGATCCAGTACACCGCGGTTGATGCTTCGGGCCTCCCCGGTTCGCAGGACGGCTTCCATGTCGTTGACGTTGCCCACCAGACTGGGAAGGTAGATCCCCGGCACCCCCATGAGGACCAGAGCGATGGATCGAGACGCCAGGAACCGATCCACCTGGCGCTCCAGGGATTCCCCCGAGCCTTCGCGGTTCAGGGCGCTGAACCAGGTCGTGTTGATTTCGTACGGCGTCTCCCGCCCCGCGTCTTCGTTTCGATACGAGACCAGCGCTCCGCCGCTTCGGGCGTTCTCGATCATCGCCTCCACTTCGGAGGGATCGAGAAGATCCTTCACCGGCAGGAGCCCGATTCCGTCGTGAGAGTCGAGGAAATTGAAGTACGTCGCCGTGTCGGAGACGAAGTCCAGCGACGCGGCCCAGGAGTTCAGCTTGCGGCAGTCGCCGGTCTGGAAGGCGTGGAGGACCATCGGGGGCAGCGCGAAATTGTAGACCATCTGGGCCTCGTTGGCTCCATCTCCGAAGTAGCCGATGTTGTCCTCGTGGGGAACATTGGTCTCCGTCACCAGGGCCACCCGCGGCGCCGCGATGTCGAGCACCGCCCGGAAGAGGCGCACCAGGATGTGGCTCTCCTCCAACAGAGCGCAGGTCGTTCCCAACTCAGCCCAGATATAGGTCACCGCGTCCAGGCGGATGATGTCGGCTCCCCGGCGGACGTACTCCAGCAAGACTTCCAGAATACTGACGAGGACCTCCGGATCGCGGAAGTTCAGATCCACCTGGTCCGGACTGAAGGTCGTCCAGACATACTGTCTGCCGCGGATGGTGTCGAAGCCGGTGAGCAGTTCGTTCGTCCGGGGACGCAGGATCAGCTTGAGATAGTCCTCGGGAATCGCCCTCTGCGTCGAGAACTTGAGGAAGTGGTCCCGAAAGCGGGGGTTTCCGTTCAGGAATTCGCGGAACCAGCGGCTCTGGGCGGAGATATGGTTGAACACGCCGTCGAACATCAACCGGTAGCGCAACCCAAGTTGCTCGATGTCCTCCCACGTCCCAAGCTTGGGATCCACCTCCCGATAATCGACCACCGAGAACCCCCGGTCGGACGAATAGGGATGGAAGGGGAGGATATGGACGGCGCTGATTCCGAAATCGCGGTTGGCCTCCAGCACCTCGGACAGAGCCCGCAGCGGCGGCTTGTCCTCGTCCTTTACCAAGTCGCCGTAGGTGATCAGAATGACATCCTTCTCGGTGAATCGCTCCGCCGAATCGAAGTCGGCGTCGGCGTCGATCATCTCCGGCGTCTTGTGGGCGTGGTGCACCTGCATCAGCCGGATGACCTCATCCAGGCAGATTCGACCCTCGACCGAACTGTAGAGCCGCTCGAGAAGCCGGAGGATTCTCTCCCTATGCTCCTCCGAGGGCTGCAGGAGCGGCCGAGTGTAATCGGGTTCGCGGAGGTGCAGCCGCAACATCGGTTCCGCGAGGGGTGGGACGGAGAGGCCTGAATTCTGCGCCATGGACAGAAACTCCCTTTTTCGACAGAATGACGTTCCGGAATCCGAAGGATCCGGGCTCCCGCATTACTTTAGCGGCGACGGCTGATGAGTGGGAGTCCGCCGAGCCGTTTTCGTTCGATCGAGTTCGAGTTTCGTTGTGGCCGAGATCGGAAAATCGGAGCAGATCTCTCGCTATGGACTTCGAAAGACTCGGTTCTTTCTATCTGGGCAAGATGTTCGACGTGCCTTCGAACCGTCTTCTGGACCAGCTCCTGATGTACGACGCCAGGGATCTCACCACCCACGCCGTCTGTCTGGGAATGACGGGCAGCGGCAAGACCGGCCTCTGCATCGGGCTCCTGGAGGAGGCGGCAATTGATCGCGTTCCGGCGCTGGTGATCGACCCGAAGGGCGATATCACCAACCTGCTGCTTCAGTTTCCCGAGTTGAGACCCGAGGACTTCCTCCCTTGGGTGGATTCCGACGCGGCGCGTCGGAAAGGGCTGCCGGTGGAGGAATTCGCCCGGACGGAGGCGGATCTTTGGCGGACCGGACTGGCTCAGTGGGGTCAGGACGGGTCCCGGATCCGCATGCTCCGGGAGTCGGCGGAGTACCGTATCTATACCCCCGGCAGCCAGGCGGGCCTGCCCGTCTCGGTCCTTCATTCCTTCGACGCGCCCGCGCCCGGCTGGGAAACCGAAGCGGAGGGCGTTCGCGAGCGGATCGATGGGACCGTGAGCGCGCTCCTGGGACTCGTGGGAATCACGGCCGACCCGGTGCGTTCGCGCGAGCATATCCTGCTGGCGAATCTGATCGAGAACTTCTGGAGGAAAGGAGAGGATCTGGATCTTCGGAAGCTCATCCTCGCGATTCAGAAGCCTCCCATCGATCATCTCGGCGTTTTCGACCTGGAAACCTTTTTTCCCGCCAAGGACCGTTTCGATCTGATGATGCGACTCAACAACATCATCGCCTCTCCCTCCTTCGCGGCCTGGATGGAGGGGGAACCGCTGGATATCGGGGACATGCTAATGTCTTCGGAAGGCAAGCCGCGGCACTCGATTTTCTCGATCGCCCACCTGAGCGAGCCCGAGCGCGTCTTTTTCGTGAGCATGCTGCTCAACCAGGTTGTCGCGTGGATGAGGAGGCAACCGGGGACGACCAGCTTGAGGGCGCTGGTGTACATGGACGAGATCTTCGGTTTCTTTCCGCCGGTCGCCAACCCGCCCTCGAAGAAGCCGATGTTGACCCTGCTCAAGCAGGCCAGGGCGTTTGGAGTCGGCCTGTTGCTGGCGACCCAGAACCCAGTCGACCTCGACTACAAGGGACTCACCAACGCCGGCACCTGGTTCATCGGCCGACTGCAGACGGACCGGGACAAGGACCGGGTGGTGGAGGGACTCCTCGGAGCCGCCGCCGGCGCCGGGTTTAGCCGGCAGCAGTTGGGCCGGCTGATCTCGAGTCTCGGCAACCGGGTGTTCCTGCTCCACAGCGTTCACGGCGAAGGGCCCGTCACGTTTCAAACCCGCTGGGTGATGAGCTATCTTCGGGGCCCTCTCACGCGGGAGCAGATCTCCCGGCTGATGGCGTCCCGGCGGGAGGCGCCGGAATCCATACCGCCTCCAGTTCGGGGGGCGGACACCTCCCCTCCGTCGGCGGAGCGATATCTGGACTCCCCGCCCGGGGGGCTTGAACCTGGAACAGACTTTGCGGCGCGCCACCCAAGACCTGTCGGAGTATCTGTACCGGAACCGCCGGCTGACTCTCTTCCACAGCCCGGCGCTCAAGGCGTATTCCACACCGGGCGAGGATCGGGGCGACTTCGTTCTGCGCCTGACCCAGCAGGCCCGGGAATCGCGCGACGCGGACGTGGACCGACTGAGCGAGCAATACCGGAAACGGCTGGATCGCCTCCAGGACCGGCTCCGTCAGGCGAAGCTGGCGCTGGCGAAAACGGCGGCGACCGAAGCCGCCCGCAGGCGGGAACTCGTGGTCTCGGTCGGAGAGTCGGTGTTGGGCATGTTTCTGGGCCGGAGGTCGATGCGGACGGCCTCCTCCTCCCTGGGCAAGTACCGCATGAAATCGACCGCCGGCGTGGCCCGGGAGCAGGCGGCCGAACGGGTGGAGGCCTTGCGACGGGAGATCGGAGAGCTGGAGAGCGAACTGAAAGCCAAGGCCGATAAGATATCCCGCCGCTGGGACGAGGCGGGGCGGACGCTCGAGGAGGTCGCCGTGGCGCCGCGTCGCACCGATGTCCGGGTCGATTCCGTGGGCCTGGTCTGGGAGCCCCGCTGGATTCCGGTGGGACACGATTCCTAAAGCGTCCTCCCGGGCGGGGCCGTGTCGGCGATCCAGGAGAGGGGCCCCAATAAGCCGTTCCGACGGCCGTCGATGAGGATGAGGAGACCGCGATGCTGAAGCTGGGTGTGGTCGGATTGGGCTACATGGGAACCACCCATTTGCGGGCCTACAGCCGCATGTCGGCCGTCGAACTGGCGGCCGTCGCCAGCAGGGATGACCGGAAGCTGGCGGGAGATTTCGAGGGGGTGAGGGGCAATCTGTCTCCGGCGGGCGACAAGATCGATCTCGGAACGGCGCGCCGCTATCGCACCCCCGACGAACTGTTCTCGGATGACGGAGTGGAAGCCGTGGACCTCTGCGTCCCCACCGATCTGCACCTTCCCTTGACGAAAGCGGCACTCCTGGCCGGCAAACACGTCCTCGTGGAGAAACCGATGGCCCTCGACGCGGACCAGTGCGCCGAGATGCTGGCCGTCGCTCGAGAGGCCGGCCGGGTCCTCATGGTCGCCCACGTGCTGCGGTTCTGGCCCGAGTATCGCGTCGCCCGCGACGTCGTCCGGACGGGCGGGATCGGTCCGCCCCGGGAGGCCCTCTTTCGACGAAGATGCGCCGTCCCCTCGTGGGGCGACTGGCTGAATGAACCCGCGCGCAGCGGCGGAGGGGCTTTCGATCTCCTGATTCACGACTTCGACTTCGCCCTCCACCTTTTCGGACGTCCCGACCGAATACGGGCGTGGGGCGTCGAGGATCCGTCGCTCGGAATCGACTTGGCGCAGGCGCAGGTTCAATTCCCGGACGGTCTCGTCGCGAGCGTCCAAGGCGGGTGGCACACCGGCGAGGTTCCTTTTGCGATGGAGTACTGCGTCACCGGCACGAGGGGCACATTGGAGTATCACTCTGCATATCGGCCGCCGACGGTCTACCGGAACGGGGAGCCCGGCCGGGAGTTGGAGTTCGAGCGGCGCGACCCGTTTCAGGCCGAACTCGAGGCGTTCGTGGACGCCTGCCGCCAGGGCGTCGCTCCCGCACTTTGTCCTCCCGAGGAGTCGGCGCTCGCGGTTTCGATCGCGGCCCGCGCCCTCCAGTCCCGGCGGTCCGGCGGAGATTGGTTGGAGTTGTGATCAGGTCCCCGAGAACGGAGATGCGCCGTACGACGCAAACGCATCGGTGAACGGGCGCGAGGTGATTGGCTTCGACGCGGAAGGAAGCCGGTCATCGAGCCGATGCATGCGATCCCTCAAGAGGCCCGGATCAAGGCGTGTCCGACGCGACATCTCGATATGGTTCATAATTCCGCCCGGATCTCCGAGGGGTGCCTCAAGGAAGGCGGACAAAGTCGCCCGGGGAGCGCGAATCGGGCGTCGCAACCGGATGGAGCGGGAAATGAGTTCATTGCAGGGTCTGCTCGGCATGGTCGTGATTCTGGCGATTGCCTGGGCGCTGAGCGAAGGGCGGCGGTCCGTCTCCTGGCGTCTGGTGTTCGCCGGTGTCGGGCTGCAACTGGTGATCGCACTCGTCTTGCTGAAGGTTCCACTGTCGTCCCGGGTGTTCCTGCAGCTCAACCGTCTGGTCGAATCGCTGGAGGAGTCCACCCAGGCGGGCACTTCTTTTGTTTTCGGCTATCTCGGAGGCGGGCCGGCGCCCTTCGAAATCACCGCCGAGGCCGCCACCTATGTCTTCGCCTTCCGCGCCCTCCCAATGGTCCTGGTCCTTTCGGCCCTGGCGTCGCTGTTCTTTTTTTGGGGGATTCTGCCCCTCGTTGTGCGATCCTTCTCCTACCTGCTGCGGAAATCGCTCGGCGTGGGCGGGGCGGAAGGTTTGGGCGTGGCGGCGAACGTTTTTCTGGGCATGGTGGAATCGCCTCTCTTCATCGGGCCCTACCTGGCGAAACTCACCCGAAGCGAACTGTTCACCGTCATGACCTGCGGGATGGCCACCATCGCGGGCACCGTGATGGTGTTGTACGCGAGCATCCTTGCCGACGTGGTGCCCAACGTGCTGGGGCATATCCTGACCGCGTCGATGATCAACGCCCCGGCGGCCGTGGTGGTGTCCAAACTGCTGATTCCCCAAACCGGCGAGCCCACCTCGGGGGTACTGGTCTCGCCGGAACCGGTCCTCAACACCATGGACGCGGTTACCAAGGGCACGATCCGGGGCGCCCAGATTCTGATCAACATCATCGCGATGCTGGTCGTCCTGGTGGCCCTGGTCCACCTGGTCAACCTGGGCCTGGGTCTGCTGCCGGATGTCGGGGGCGAGGCTCTCACCTTGCAGCTCATTCTCGGTTTGGCGCTGGCGCCCTTCGTCTGGCTCCTGGGAATTCCCTGGACGGACGCCCCGGTGGCGGGCCAGTTGCTGGGCACCAAGACCATCCTCAACGAACTGGTCGCCTATCTGGAGATGAGCCGCTTGCCGGATGATGCCCTGAGTCCCAAGAGCTACCTGATTCTCACCTACGCCTTGTGCGGGTTCGCCAATCCGGGCAGCGTGGGAATCATGATCGGCGGCCTCAGCACGCGGGTTCCCGAGCGACGAGCGGAGATCGTCGCTCGGCCTCAGCACGCTGGTTCCCGAGCGACGAGCGGAGATCGTCGGCCTGGGGGTGAGGTCGCTGATCGCGGGAACCCTGGCGACCTGTCTGAGCGGTGCCCTGGTGGGCGTAATCGGCTGAAGTCGCCGCAGGTCGTCCGCCCCTACTCCCGAACCTCGTCGTAGGCGCCGAGCCGCCGGACCCAGATGTTGCGGTACCGCACCGCATCGCCGTGATCCTGGAGCATCAGGGGTCCTTCCGGGTCGTGGGGAGCGTAGGTGGCGACTTGCCGGTAGGTCATGCGGCCGATGAAAGCCTGGCGGTGGTGCACCGCCACGCCATTGTGCAAAACCGTGACGTAGGCCGGCTTGACCAACTCCCGCCCCTCGAAACGCGGCGCCTCGAAAATGATGTCGAAGGTCTGCCACTCACCCGGCCGCCTCGAGGCGTTGACCAGCGGCGGGTATTGTCCGTACATGGAGGCGGCCTGGCCGTCGGCGTAACTGGGGTTCTCGTACGAGTCCAGGACCTGGATCTCGTAGTAGCCCATGATGATGACGCCGCTGTTGCCCCGCCCCTGGCTCGCGCCCCTGATCTCGGGCGGGGACGCCCACTCGACGTGGATCTGGCAATTGCCGAAGGTCTCCTTACTGAAGATGCTGCCGGTGCCTCCCACAACCTCCATGTATCCGTCCCGAATCCTCCAACCGGGCTCGACCACCTCCCCGTCCCGGTAGGTGAGCCAGTTGGAGAGGTCGGTCCCATCGAAGAGGACCACCGCGTCGGACGGCGGCTTCCCGGGTTCCTCCCGGGTCGGGGACGTTCCCGGCGTCACGATGGGGGGCCGGGGACGATTCGCGTCGTGGACGCGCCATTTCCCTCCCGGCAGGAAGGGGGTATCGTCGAAGCCGATCATCTCCTGGGCCGCGGCCCAGAGGACAAGGCCCGCCGTCCAACCGGCGGCCAAGACCGCCACCGTCATCAGCACCAGGGGAAACACGAGGCGAGACCTGTTGCGAGGGCTATACATCCTGACTCCTTTCTGCGGGTGACCCTGCGATTGTACCTGCGGGCGGTGAGGGAGTGAAGGAGGGAAGGAGTGAGCGTCTCACCCCTCCGCGGGGGGAGGTCAAGAGTCAGAAACTCCGGTTCCACGAAAGATCGCTGGAGAGACCGTCTCTGGGACGTACAACGTAAACTCCGAGAAACGCGGGAACCCGGCCGAAGGCGTCCATAAAATTCCGTTGCGCGCCATCGGCGACCCGCTCGAAGTCCGAAGCCGACCTGTCCGCCTCCTCCAACCGTTCGAGATGCTCTCCGCTCTACCTACGTTCCGTTCGCGAATCCAAGGCCCGCTTCGTTCGGGGACGAGCGCAACTGGATGAAACGCGTTTCTGGGGGCTGGGAGAGGGGGGCGGCCATCCTGGATTTCCTCAGAAGAACCGGGGGATCCCGAGAGCCGACCTCTCCAGGGAGGCGGAGGCACGCCGCGACGAGCAACTTGACCAAGAGGGCATCTCCCGGGCAACGATCAGCGCGGTCTCAAACTCCGAGCGTTGTCCCCGGGGCGCCGCCCCGGCAGGTCTCTTCGGTCTTCGGTTCGATTCCTGTTCCCGCATTTCCCGCATTATCTTGTCCTCCCTGTGACTCCGGATTCCCTATTTGAATCGGCAGGCGGGCGGCCGCCTTTAGTTTCGGCGACGTTCTGCGGTGGACCGGAGAGTCCCCCCCCGCGGCGTTTCCGAGTGAGTGCGATGAGCGGGGGCGCACCGGAAGGATGAAACGGGAATTCAGAATCCAGAAGAATAAGAATTCGAAACTCGGAATGCGACAGAGAGGGCCCGCCGGGACCCGACATGCCTTTCCCACGGAGCTACGGCATGGAGCGGTGAGGCGGACTTCGGAGGGTCCGTTTGTTCTTGGCGGTTCGGCCACCGGCGACGTCGGGTCATTCAAACGAGAAACGTGGCGGCGGAGTCGAAGTCAGGTTAAGTTTCAGGTCAGAATTCACCGAAACGCGGGAAATGGCCCGGAGGAGAGCGGAGGAGAGCGAGGAGAGCCCCCCTGTTGCCTCCCGTAAAAAAAAGGTCCCGAAAGGGCCCTTGACTGGTCGTCGCCACGACGGTAGTCTCTTCTCTGCCGGCCTTTCATCTGTTCTCTTGCGGGGGTCGACATTGTCCGAGCGACGGATCCAGAGCCTTCTCTCCCAACGGCGCCGACGGCTCGAAGAAGAGCTGGGCTTGAAGGTGCGGCATTTCAGAATGCCGGAGGAAGGACGCTTTCGGGCCTCCGAAAGAGCTACGACGACCATACTTCTGGGGGGTCTCAACCCACTCCACGACCGGCTGGTCAAGGCCGCGTTTCAGAACTGCGGATACCGCTGTGAGAACGTCCCGGACCCCGATTCGGAGGCGTTAGAGTTGGGCTATCGGTATTGCAGCGCCGGACAGTGCAACCCGCTCTACTTCACCGCGGGGAGCCTTATCAAGTATCTTCGGGGACTCGTCGAGAGGGAGGGGTTGTCGAAGCGCGAGGTCTGCGATCGCTATGTCTACTACTTCGTGCGCTCCTGCGGCCCCTGCCGGTTTGGGATGTATGAGGCCGACTACCGCCGGGCCCTGAAACACGCGGGGTTCGAGGGCTTCCGCATCCTCCCCTTCGAGCTCCGACAAGGGGTCGGCCAGGAGAATCGGGACGGTCTTGTCTATACCCAAGATCTGGGTTTTGGGGTTCTTAAGGCACTCCTGCTGGGCGATGTTCTGCGGGATCTCGCATACCAGATTCGCCCCTTCGAAATCCGCAAGGGCGAGACGGATCGGGTGCTGGGGGAATGCCGCGATCGGATCTTCAACTTCCTGCGGGATTTCCGGTCCTTCGATCTGCAAAACGGAAACGGAGGACGAATCGCCTCTCTCCTGGCTAAAAGCCGAGGGCTCGGGCGGACCGCAAACCTCTTGGGAAAGGTCGTCAATCATCTGTACGGGTCCGAGTGGCGAGCTCTGTTGTCGGATTGCCGAAAGTCGATCGGCAGGATCGAGGTGGACCGCCTGCGCGTCAAGCCGGTCGTCAAGCTCACGGGGGAACTGTTCGCTCACTTGACCGAAGGCCCGGGAAACTACGACATGTCCTCCTTTCTCGAAGAGGAGGGCGCTCAGATTTTTCCCGATCCCGTGGGATGTATGGTGACCCACCTGGTCTATCAGCAGAAGGCCGCCTGGGTCAGCCGCGCGCCTGTTTTGGAGGGTCGGGGGGATCACGGCGTGGGCCCGAGGGTCGGGCGGGCGGCCCGGCGTTGGCGGTTGTGGAAACGGGTCGCCCCCCTCTCCTTCGCGGAGTGGATGTACCGTCATCAGTACAAGCGTCAAGTCCGGGCTCTGGGCGGCCTCGCCCACGAATTGGTCGCCCAGGAGGCGTTCGCCGGGCTTGCCCGCCCCTTCTACCACCCACTCCTTCGGGGAGGCGAGGCGCATCTCGAGGTTGGGAAGAGCATCTACTATACAACTCAAAACATGTGTCATATGGTCCTGAGCGTGAAGCCCTTCGGGTGTATGCCCTCCATCCAGTCGGATGGAGTCCAGGGGGCGGTCATGGAGTGTTACCGGGACCTCACCTTCCTATCGATCGAGACATCGGGCGAGGGGGCCGTCCTGGCTCAGAGCCGGGCCCAGATGGCTCTCGGCGAAGCGCGGCTGAAGGCGGCGCGGGAGTTCGACCGGACGCTGAAGGCGACGGGAAGGACCCGGGAGGCCGTCCGCGCCTTTCTGGATTGTAATCCGCGCCTGAAAGGGGCCCTTTACCCCGTGCCGCGCCGGCCCGGGTTGACTGGAGTGGCGGCGAATTTCGTATCCCATGTCGACGATCTAATGGCGGGCCGGCGGAGGTTCGCGGGCTGAAGAGTCGATAGATGGAAGAACGGTTCCTCGTCGGGATTGATGTGGGGTCGACGACCATCAAGGGAGTCGTGGTGGAGTCGGAGACCCTTCGGGTGTTGTGGAAAGACTACCAGCGGCACGGCACGCACCAGGCGGGCAAGACCCTTGAATTTCTGAAGCGGATGACCGTCGAGGTCGGGATTTCCACCGAGAACTGCCGACTCTTCTTTACAGGTTCAGGTGCGGCGGGACCGGCCGGACTCGTCGGCGGCCGCTTCGTCCAGGAGGTCCACGCCGTCGCCCTGGCCGTGGAGAGCCGATTTCCCCGGGTCCGCTCGGTGGTCGAGTTGGGCGGGCAGGACGCCAAGATCGTAGTGCTCAGGGAAAACCCGGCCGCGGGGACCCTCCGAAAGATCCCCAGCATGAACGACAAATGCGCCGGGGGGACGGGAGCGATTATCGACCGCATCGCGGCCCGGTTGGGGCTCTCCCCGGAAGAGGTTCGGAACCTTCCCTACCGAGGGGTCGAACTGCATCCGGTGGCCGGAAAATGCGGCGTCTTCGCCGAGACCGACGTCAACAACCTGCGGGTTCGAGGTATCTGTGTACGGGAGATCATGGCGTCCCTCTTCGAGGCCGTCGTGCTGCAGAACCTGACGGTCCTCACCCGGGGCCACACCCTGTATCCGGAGGTCTTGCTCCTGGGCGGGCCGCATGCGTTCCTCCGCGGTTTGGTCGAGGCCTGGCGGAAGAACATCTCGAAGATGTGGTCCGAACGCGGGGTGCGTCTCCCGGCTGGAAAGACTGCCGAGGATCTCGTTTTTGCCCCTCCCGATTCCCAGTATTTCGGAGCTTTGGGTGCGGCGCGGCTCGGTTGCGCCGAGGATCGAACCGGAGGCCGCTACGTCGGCACGGATCGACTGGAGAGGTCTTTGGAGGAGAACCGCTTGGGGCGGAAGGCCGGGATGGGTGTGGCGGGCCTTGTGGCGTCCAGGGCGGAGGCGGCGGCTTTTGCCCAGGCGTTCCAGACCCGGGCGTTTCGCGCCGCTGCTCCACGTCCGGGCGGGACTGTCCGGGGATTCCTCGGCGTGGACGGTGGATCCACGACGACCAAGGCCGTTCTGCTGGCCGAGTCCGGCGAGATCTTGTACAAAGCGTATCGGCTCTCCGCGGGAAATCCGATCGAGGAGCTCGTCGCCGTCCTCGGAGAGATCCGGGAGCGGGCGGAGGGAGCGAGCGGGAGCGTCGAAGTGCTCGGCGTGGGCACGACGGGATACGCCAAGGACCTGTTCAAGGATCTGATCGGGGCGGACGTCGCATTGGTCGAAACGATCGCCCACGCCTGTTCGGCTCTCCACTTGTACCGGGATCCCCATGTCATCGTCGATGTGGGTGGACAGGACATCAAACTGATCCTGCTGCGGGACGGGCACGTGAAGGACTTCATGCTGAACAGTCAGTGCTCCGCCGGAAACGGCTACTACCTGCAGGCGACCGCGCGGAGTTTCGGGCTGAACGTGGACCAGTACGCCGAGGCCGCTTTCTCCGCCGGTCGGATGCCGGTGTTCGGGCACGGATGTGCGGTCTTCCTGCAATCCGACATCGTCAATTTTCAGCGCCAGGGCTGGAGCGCCGAGGAGATTCTGGCCGGGCTCGCCGCCGTGCTGCCCCGCAACATCTGGTTGTACGTGGCCCGGATCCCAGACCTGGCGGGTCTGGGGACCCGTTTCGTCCTACAGGGAGGCACACAGAAGAATCTGGCGGCGGTCAAGGCCCAGGTGGACTATATCCGGCAACAATTCCAGGGCTCGGGCAGGGAGCCGGAAATCACCGTACATCGGCACTGCGGCGAGGCGGGCGCGATCGGCGCCGCCCTCGAGGCCATCCAGCTCTGGAAAAGCGGGCGCCGCACGACCTTCATCGGCCTTGACCGGGTCGGGGCGATTCAATTCAGCACCACCTGCAACGAGGACACCCGCTGCCGATTCTGTACGAATCGCTGTCTTCGCACCTTTGTCGACGTCTCGCTGCCCCCGCCCGCAACGGGCGACGGCGGCCGAACCGAGAGCCGGCGCCTCATCCTCGCCGGCTGCGAGAAGGGCACCGCCGAGACCGTGGAGGCGATGCGTGCGGTCAAGGCTCGTTTGGACGCCGTCAAGGCGGCCAATCCGGCGGCCATCTACTTTTGCGATCCCGTCATGGGCCACCCGGAGAAGGGGTGCATCGTCGCCCCCGGCGTCACCCGCTTCCTCACCGAGCAGGCGCTGCCGGTGGCGGACATCCTG
>CAYRCA010000033.1:0-586 GCA_964422565.1 uncultured Acidobacteriota bacterium
AATCGAGGCCGCGCCTCTCCCGAATCTCCCTTCACCTCCACCAGCTTGTACACCATGTCGCAGGTCGGAGCGTCCAGGGAAACCACCAGGTCCGTGCCCACCCCATATCCCGTCATGGGAACGTTCCGGGAGGCGAAGGATTGCAGGTGTTTTTCGGTCAAGCTCCCGCTGGCCATGATTTCCACCCGCTCCAGGCCGGCGTCGTCCAGCCGCCGGCGCGCCTCGCGGGCCAACTCGGCCAGATCTCCACTGTCCAAGCGAATCCCCCTGACCCTCTTCCCGAGGTCGATCACCTTCTGGACGCCCTGGAGCGAGTCGTAGGTGTCGACCAGCAGGACGGTGTTCTCGGGGAAGGCGTCGTGGAAGGCTCGAAAGGCGACCTCCTCCTCGTCGAAGAACTGCACGAACGAATGGGCCATGGTGCCGAACAGGGGAATCCCGGCGGCGTGGCCGGCCAGAACGTTGCTGGTGCCCGCACATCCGCCGATGTAGGCGGCGCGGGCCGCGAGAACTCCGGCCTGGGGACCATGGGCTCGCCGACTGCCGAAGTCGACCACCGGCCGGTCTCCCGCAGCCAGACAGAGAC
>CAYRCA010000033.1:596-15769 GCA_964422565.1 uncultured Acidobacteriota bacterium
GGCCGCCTTGGAGGCCACCATGGTCTGCAGGTTCAGGGTGCTGATCAGGTACGTTTCCACCACCTGGGCCTCGATAACAGGCGCCTCTATCTGGAGGACGGGCTCGTATCCGAAGAAGGGGGTCCCCTCGGGCAGGGCCCAGACGTCCCCGGTGAATCTGAATTCCCTAAGATACTCGAAGAAGCCCGGGTCCACGCGGCGGAACACGTCCAGCTTGCGAAGGTAGTCGATCACATCGCCGGAGAAGGTGACGCGGGTGAGGTAGTGCAGCACCTGTTCGAGGCCGGCGGCGAGAAGGAAATTGCGATTGGGCGGCAGCCGGCGGGTGAACAGCTCGAAGGTGGCTCGATGGTGGGTGACGCCGCTCTGGAAGTACGCCGCCGCCATGGTAAGTTCGTAGAGATCGGTGCAGGGCCCAAGGGTCTCATCCGTGACGAACAGGGGATTCAGACTCATGCCCTACCAAAGACCCTTTCGAAGACCGCGTCGACGTACTTGAGCTTCTCCCGGTGGTCGAAGCACCGGCGGATCTCCGCCTCGGTGAGATGCCCCCGAATGTCCTCGTCCGACAGGACGAGATTCAGGAAGTCCGCCTTTTCGTCCCAGACCCGCATGGCGTTCCGCTGGATCCACTCATACGCCGTCTCACGCAGGACGCCGCGGCGGGCAAGCTCCAGCAGAAGCGAGCCCGAGTAGATAAGTCCGCCGGTGAGTTCCAGGTTGCGCAGCATCCGCTCCGGATCCACGACCAGTTCCCCCAGGACCCGGTTGATCTTGACCGTCAGATAATGGGCCAGGGTGGCGCTGTCGGGCAGAATGACCCGTTCGGCCGACGAATGGGAGATGTCCCTTTCATGCCAGAGGGGGATGTTGTCCAGGGCCACCAGTGCGTTTGCCCGAAGCACCCGCGACAGGCCGCTGATCTGCTCGCAGGTGATGGGATTGCGCTTATGGGGCATGGCCGAGCTGCCCTTCTGGCCCGCGGCGAAAGGCTCGCCGGCCTCCCTCACCTCGGTGCGCTGGAGGTGGCGGATTTCGGTGGCGATCTTGTCGTAGCCGGCGCCGAGAATGGCCAGACAGCAGAGATACTCTGCGTGCCGGTCCCGCTGAAGCGTCTGGGTCGACGCCCGGGCGAAGCCGATTCCCAGCCGTCGGCAAACCTGTTCCTCCACCTCCGGCGGAAGATGGGAGAAAGACCCGACGGGACCGCTGATCTTACCGACCTCCAAGAGGGCCCGGGCGCGACGGAACCGATCGAGGTTCCGTTCCATCTCGGCGAACCATACCGTCAGCTTGAGCCCCATCGTCGTGGGCTCGGCGTGAACTCCGTGGGTCCGGCCGATCATGGCCGTGTCCTTGTATCGGAAGGCCTGACGGCGCAGTGTCTCCTGTAGACGCTCGATCTCGGACTCGATCAGGTCGGAGGCCTCCCGAACCTGCAGAGCCTGAGCGGTGTCCACGACATCGGTCGAGGTGAGTCCCAGGTGGATGAATCGGGATTCCGGACCCACCCTTTCAGCCACCGCCGTCGTGAAGGCGATCACGTCGTGCCGGGTGACCTGTTCGATCTCCTTGATTCGTTCGACCGAGAAGTCGGCCTTTCGCTTGATTATCTCCAGCGCCTCAGGGGGAATGTCGCCGCGCTCGGCCAAGACCTCGCAAACGGCGATTTCAACCTGGAGCCAGGCCCGGAACTTGCGCTCCTCTGACCAAACCCGAGCCATCTCGGGCAAGGTGTAGCGCGCGATCATAGGGCTACAACTATGGAAGGTTTGCCTTGGTGAGTCAAGTGAACCTGGACGGTCGTCCGCCCAAACAGGGAGGGCCGTCTTTGAAGGGCGCCCTCCGCCGCCTCAAGGGCCAGCTCGGGCAGGTTGTTCTGGCGACTGAGATGGGCCAGAAAGAGGTGGGACGCGGTGCCGTCGAAGGGACCGGACAGGAAGTCGGCCAGAGCACGGTTGGAAAGATGCCCTCGGCCGCCCAGGACCCGGCGCTTCAGTTGCCAGGGGTAGGGTCCGATCTTCAGCAGATCCTCGTCGTGGTTCGATTCGAGGACCAGCCAGTCGCAGTTTCGGGCGGTCTCGGCAAGGTTGGGGGGAATGCGTCCCAGGTCGGTGGCGAGCAGACCTCGGACTCCGCCGACCTCGAGACGGAAGCCTACCGGGTCGGTGGCGTCGTGGGGGATGGAAAAGGGTTCCACCGTCACTTCGCCCACACAGAAGGGAACTCCGGTCTGAAACACCTCGCAACGATCCAGGTCGGACAGGGACGGCGCCTCGTCGCGGGTGCCTTCGTTGAGATAGACCGTCGACTTGAGGCGGTCGGCGAGGGGGCGGACCGCCGCCACGTGGTCCGAGTGGCCGTGGGTCAGCAGGATCCCGTCAAATCCTCCCAGAGGCAGCCCCGCCTCGGAGCAGCGACGGGCCAGACTCCGAGCACCGAACCCGGCGTCGATGAGGAGTCGGGTCCTCCCCGTCTCGACCAGGGTGCAATTTCCACTGCTGCCGCTGCCCAGAACCACCATCCGCACGGTGGGGTAGAATGTAGCAGCCGGGTATGAAAATCGCCAACCTCATCGGCCTGGACCGCGACGAGCTCGAGCGGCTCGCCGAATCCCTCGAGGAAAAGCCCTTCCGGGGAAGGCAGCTGTACGTGCAGATCTATCGCCGAAAAGCCGCCGACTTCGACGCCATGACCGACTTGGCGAAGTCCTTTCGGTTGCGCCTCGGCGAGGAGACCCGGATCGAACTGCCCGAGGTGGAGCGCCGCTCGACTTCGGCGGACGGCACGGTGAAGCTTCTGCTCCGTCTCGACGACGGTCGCTTCATCGAGACGGTCTATATCCCGGAGGAGAATCGCGACACGCTCTGCATTTCGTCCCAAGTCGGCTGCGATGTGGGCTGCACCTTCTGCCTGACGGCGCGGATGGGCTTCAAGCGGAACCTCCGGGCCGGAGAGATCGTGGGGCAGGTGCTGCGGGTGATCCGCGAAGGGTTGGTGCGCGACGGCGGGTTCAACGTCGTCTTCATGGGTATGGGGGAGCCGCTGTACAACTATCGGAATGTGATGAAGGCATTCCGGCTGCTGACGGACCCCGACGGCATGAACCTTTCATATCGAAAGATCACGGTGTCGACGTCAGGCGTGGTCCCTGTGCTCCGCCGGATGGCCGAGGAGGCGTTGCTGCCCAATCTGGCCATCTCCCTGAATGCGACGACCGACGCCGCAAGGGATCGGATCATGCCCATCAACCGCCGTTGGCCCCTGGGGGAACTGCTGGAGGCCTGCCGTCGGCTACCGCTGGAGCCACGGCGGCGAATCACCGTCGAGTATGTCCTACTGGCGGGGGAGAACGACTCGGACGACGACGCCCGGCGTCTGATCGATCTGCTGCGGGGCCTGCCGATCAAGGTCAACCTGATTCCCTACAACCCCAGTCCGGGGCTGGATCACCGTCGGCCTGGGCCGGAGCGGGTTTCCCACTTCCAGGAGATTCTTCGCGCCGGCTTCGTGGCGAATTTCGTGCGGAAGACCCGGGGTGACGACGTCTCGGCCGCCTGCGGTCAGCTTGCCCACCTCCACGGTGAGCCTGTGCGGGAGGCGGCTTCGAACGGGGTGGCCTGATGAGCCGAAAGTTCTACATCGCCACCTTTGGCTGCCGCACCAACCAGGCCGACAGCGCCGCCATCCGCGAGGACTTTCTGCGGGGCGACTTTGAGGAGGCGGGTCGTCACGAGGAGGCCGACGTGATCGTGGTCAACTCCTGTACGGTCACACATCGCACCGACCAGCAGGTCGGCCAGTTGGCGCGCAGGCTGATCCGGGAGAATCCCTCGGCGCGCGTTCTGGTCACCGGGTGTTACGCTCAGCGAGCGCCGGAGCGGCTCGCCGCCATCCCCGGCGTCGTGGCGGTCGTCGGCAACACCCACAAGGAGTCCCTGGTCGAGCTGGCGGGCGCCGTTCCCGGCGGGACGGGAGAGTATGTCCCGGCTCTGGCCGCAGTCTACCGCGACAGCTTCGAAAAGGTCCGGGTCATTGACGCCGCGACGGCTCGAAACATCGATGGGCGGACCCGGCCCTTCGTCAAGATCCAGGACGGATGCGACGCCAAGTGCAGCTACTGCGTCATCCCAACGGTTCGAGGATTCAGCCGCAGCGTGCCGCCGGAGCAGGTGCTCGAGCGGCTTCGGCGCCTCATCGACGAGGGGTTTCGGGAGATCGTTCTGACCGGGATTCATATCGGAACCTACGGGCAGTACCTGAGCCCCAGATTTCCCCTGGACCGCCTTCTCCGCGCGGCGGTCGAGCTGCCCGGACTCGGTCGGCTTCGGATCAGCTCCATCGAGCCGATGGAGTTGTCGCGGCGGGTGATCGAGCTGGCGGCTTCCAGCGAGCGCATCGCGCCCCACTATCACATCTGCCTGCAGAGCGGTTCCGACCGGATCCTGAGGCGAATGCTCCGCCCCTATAACGCCGCCCGCTTCCTCGGGATCGTCGAGAAGATCCGCGAAGCCGTGCCTCACGCGGCCATCGGAACCGACGTTATGGTGGGGTTTCCGGGAGAGACTGAGGAGGATCATCGGGCCACGGTGGAGTTTCTCGCCGGAGGCCCCTTCACCTACCTCCATGTCTTCCCCTACAGCGACCGTCCCGGGACCGCTGCCTCGCGGATGTCCGACAAGGTGCGGGCGGCCGAGATTCGACGCCGGGGCGCCGAGATCCGGCGCCTTGGGGTCTCACTGGAAAGGGCGTTTCGAGAGCGGTTCCTCGGCGAAAGCTTGGAGGTCCTCACCTTGTCCGAAGTCCGGAACGGCCGGAGGGAGGCGGTCTCCGGCAACTACCTGAGGGTCCTGGTTCCGGAGGGAATCCCGGAGAACACCCTGTTCGAGGGGCGGGTCATCGGCGAGTCGGGCGAGTTTCTGATCGCGGAACCGGAATGAGCCCCACGGTTGCGGGTTCCGGGCGTGGCGGGGAGGACGACAGGCATCTCCGCCTGTCGCCGGGGGATTCGGCCCCGGACCCAACTGGACGGGGAGGGAAGCCTTCTCCCAAACTCCGCCGAGACCCGTCGGCGGCCGGCTGGAAGCTCGTCCTCCACCCCTTTCACGCGTGTCCTCGGGGGAGTAATTCCAGCCTCCTCGGATTGTTCGTCCCCAGTCCCAATCCCCCAACCCAAGTGCTATATTGGCCCGATGGCATTCAAGGGCGTGGATTTCCTCCAGATCGACGATCTCCTCGGCGACGATGAGAAACTGGTGCGCGACAGTGTCCGCGACTTCGTTGAGGATCGGGTCATCCCCGTTATCGAGGACCACTACATGGCGGCGACGTTTCCGACGGAGCTGATCTCGGAGATGGGGGAGCTCGGATTCTTCGGCGCCAACTTCCACGACTACGGCTGCGCCGGGCTCAGCAACACAGCCTATGGACTGATCATGCAGGAGTTGGAGCGGGGCGACAGCGGCCTGCGGAGCTTCGTCTCCGTCCAGGGCGCGCTGGTCATGTATCCCATTCATGAGTTCGGCAGCGCGGAGCAGAAGGAGGAATGGCTGCCCAGGCTCCGGTCGGGCGAGGCGATCGGATGCTTCGGACTGACCGAACCCGACTTCGGATCCAACCCCGGCGGGATGCGGACCCGGGCCCGCAAGGACGGGAACCACTACCGGCTTCACGGCGGCAAGGCCTGGATCACCAATGGAACCCTGGCCGATGTGGCGGTGGTGTGGGCGCGTTGCGACGACGACGTCATTCGCGGCTTTCTGGTGGAGAAGGGGGTGCCCGGGTTCGAGGCCCGCGACTACCACAACAAACACTCCCTTCGCGCGTCGGTGACCTCGGAGCTTTTCCTGGACGACTGTGCTGTCCCCGCCGAGAACCTTCTTCCCGGGACCGACGGCCTGAAGCACGCCCTGAAGTGTCTGACCCAGGCCCGCTACGGAATCGCCTGGGGCGCCCTCGGGTCCGCCATGGCCTGCTTCGACGTCGCGGTTCGGTGGGCCGGAGAGCGCAAGCAGTTCGCCGACAAGCCCATCGCGTCGCATCAGTTGGTGCAGGCCAAGCTGGCCGACATGCTCACCGAGATCACCAAGGGTCAGCTTCTGGCCCTGCGTTTGGGGCAACTGAAGGACGAGGGGAGGCTGCGATTCGACCAGGTGTCCATGGGGAAGCGAAACAACGTGGCCATGGCCCTTGCGGTGGCGCGAACCGCCCGGGACGTGTTGGGTGCGAACGGCATTCTCAGCGACTATCCGGTCTTTCGCCATATGGCCAACCTGGAGTCGGTCCTTACCTATGAGGGGACCCACGACATCCACGCCCTGATTCTGGGTCAGAGCGTGACCGGGATTCCTGCCTTCGAATGAGCGGGTCGGTGCGTGTTCCACCAGGCTCGACGTTCAACCGGTTTCGAGTCTTGGCTCTTTCGGGTGGGGACAGCGCGGGCCCACGCCTCGATCGCCGCGTTTCGCCGCGTCGGGACAATTGACAACAATCCGGGGGAGTGGTTAAGATTTCACGTTCCTCATAAAGTGGAGACACAGGGAATCCCGCCGCTGGAGTCGGCTCTTCGGGTGGGAGTTGGCAGACCGCTCACTGATCTCTTACTTGGATGAAAGATTCGGCGTTGTGAGTTCACCCGGTCGGAATGAGATCGAGCTTTCCTTCGGAAGTGACATTGCTTACCTGGACTTCATACAGGAGGTTTCCGATAGTGTCGCCCGGATGCTGGGGTTTGACACCGACACCCTTTACTGGATCGGATTGTCCGTCCGAGAGGCCGTCACCAACGCCATCCAACATGGAAACCGCCGCGACCGATCGAAGAAGGTTCGGGTCTTCTTTCGGATCACGGAGGATCTCCTGCGGATCACGGTGCGCGATCAGGGAGTCGGCATTCGGGAATCGGAGATCCCCGATCCGCTTGATCCGGAAAACCTTCTTAAGCCCGGGGGGCGAGGGATATTCTTCGTGCGATCCTTTATGGATAATGTGAGATTCAACGTCCGCCCCGAGGGCGGCTGTGAAATCATCATGGAGAAGGCTCGAGAAAGAAAGAACCAGGGAGAGAACAATGACAATTGACACTCGGACTTCGAACGGTGTGACGATTCTGGACATTCACGGCAAGATAACGATAGGAGAGGGAAGCGCGGAGATTCGAAATCGAGTGCGCGATCTCCTTCAGGCGGGCAGGAAGAAGATCCTGCTGAATCTCGGCGACGTGAGTTACGTGGATAGTTCCGGAATTGGTGAGTTGGTCAGCTCCTTCACGACGGTCACCAACCAGGGCGGCCAGTTGAAGCTGTTGAGCCTGACGAAGAAACTGCGGGAACTGTTGGCGATTACGAAGCTCCTGACGGTCTTCGACACCTACGACGACGAAGACAAGGCGATCGCCAGCTTCTCCTGATCTCCCATCGACCTTGACGGGGGGTGGGGTGTAATCCCGGGAACCGGTTCACCGTCTCCCGCATCGAGTCGCCGGTGGCGGCCGGAGCCGTCGGAGGCTCCTCGCCCTCTTTCGGAACACTCGTCCGGCGGGTGTTTGACGCATCCGGCGGATTGCCGGCTGAATCGCTTGGTCCGTAGGATCGCCCGGACCGGGTTTCTCCTGATTGGAAGGGTCTCGCCGACGCTCGGATGAGCCGGTATTCCTTCCCGGCTTGGCGTGTATGGAAGAAGGTGTCGCGGAGCTGGTTGCGAGACTCCCCTGGCCTCTTCTGGCCCTTCTGGCTGCGATTCTCCTGTTCCTCTTGGCCCGGGGAGCGGATATTCTGGTCGACCAGGCGGTCACCCTCTCCGGCCGATCCGGGGTCCCCAAGCTGGTGATCGGGGCGACCATCGTAAGCCTGGGAACCACGACTCCGGAAGCCGTCGTGTCGGTTCTTGCCGCGCTGCAGGGAAGGCCGGGGCTGGCGCTGGGAAACGCGGTGGGTTCGATCATCTGCGACACGGGCCTGATATTGGGCCTGGCCTGCCTGATCGCCCCGCTTCCCCTCCATCGTAGAATCGTAAACCGCCAGGGATGGATCCAGTTCGCCGCCGGCTGGGCGCTGGTGGCGGCGTGCCTGCCCTGGCTCGATCTGGGACGAACCTTCGCCGACGGCGGGAGTCTTCCCCGCGGAGTCGGGATGTTCTTCCTGATGGGCCTTTGCGCCTACCTCTACCTCAGCGTTCGGTGGGCGCGGGAAGCCGGGTTCGAGCCCCTTAAGGAAACGCGTGGATCGACAAAGGCCCCCCTGCCGAAGGTGTGGCTGAGGCTGATCGGGGGAATCGGGCTCGTTGTGGGTTCGTCCTGGCTCTTGATCCCGACCGCCGTCGAGGCCGCTGTTCGGCTGGAGGTGCCCGAGAGTATTATCGCGGCGACCGTGGTGGCCTTCGGGACCTCGCTGCCGGAGTTGGTCACCGCCGTGACGGCGGCCCGTCGCGGGCATGGAGAACTCGCGGTGGGAAACGTCGTCGGCGCCGATATCCTGAACGTCCTCTTCGTCGCGGGAGCGGCGGCCGCCGTCACCAGCGGAGGCCTGGGCGCGCCCGCTCACTTCTTCACCCTCTATTTCCCGTCCATGTTGCTTCTGCTTGTCGTCTTCCGAATCGGGATCGCCGTGTCCGGATCCCACCTGCGCCGACCCTTCGGCCTGATCCTCCTGGTCACCTACCTGGCCGTAACTCTCTTGAGCTATCGTTAGTGGTTGGTGGTTGGTGTTTAGTGGCCGGTGGTTAGATCAAGCACCGGCTGCTAAATGTTCTTCGTGATGTCGTTGAAGATCACGATGCTCATCAAGAGGATCAGGAAGATGAACCCCACTTGGAAGATCCGTTCCTTGACCCTCATGCTCAGGTCTCGTCCTATCAGCCCCTCGATCAGTAGCAGGGCGATGACCCCTCCGTCCAGAATCGGGATCGGCAGGAGGTTGAAGATCCCCAACTGAAGCGAAATCAGCGCCATGAAACCGGTCAGCGCGGAGGCCCCCTGGGAAGCGGCCTGACCCGAGAACCGGGCGATCTCGATGGGTCCGGACATCATCTTGAGGGAAGACTGACCGGTGATCAACTTGCCCACAATGTGAAAGGTCAGCGCGGCCATCTGATAGTTGCGCTCCACCGACCGGACCACGGCCGTCAGCGGATCGTAGCGCTCGGTGCGGGTTTCGAGAGTTGATCCGAGGACGATTCCGACACGGGGCCTCCCCTCGATTTCGACCGGGGTGATGGATCGGGTGAACCTCTCTTCGCCTCTCCGGATGGTGAAGTCGACCGGCCGGTCGAGGCTTGAGCCGAGGATCTGGACGATGCCGTCGCGCACTTCCGACCTCCGCCCGTCCGCCTCAACCGCCAGGATCAAGTCACCCGGCCGCAGGCCGGCGGCGAGCCCGGGACCTTCCTCGATCCCCTCGATCACGGTCTGGGTGGGCGGGAGGACCCCGATGAACCCGATCCCCGTGGCCGGATCCTCGGCCACGCTGACGATCTTCTGAAAGGTCTCACCACCACGTTCGAGAACCATTTCGACATTCCGGCCGGCAATGGTGGCCACCTTGATCTGGAGGGCCTCCCAAGTGGGTGTCGCCGCACCGTCAACCGAAAGGACGCGATCCCCCTCTTCCAGGCCCGCCTCCTGGGCCGGTGAATCCTCCAGCACATGAGCGATTACGGAGGGCTCACTCAAGTAGACGGGCACCTGAACGCCGACCATGTAGTTGCCGGCCAGCAGGACAACGGCCAGCGCGAGATTCATCGCCGGCCCGGCGATGGCCACCGCAAAGCGATGGGTCTTCGGGCGCGACAGGAACTCCTCCTCTCCTCCGCTCAGGCTCTCGTCGTAGTTCTCTCCCCGCATCCGTACGTAACCACCCAGGGGGATGGCGCTGACCCGATAGTCCGTGTCCCCGCGGCGGAAGCCGAACAGGCGGGGACCGAATCCGAGGGAGAACACATCCACCCTGATCTTCAGATACTTGGCCATCAGGCAGTGCCCGAGCTCATGCACGAAAATCATGATCCCCAGCACGAAGATGAAGGCCAGGAGGGCCCAACCGAAGTTGTTAATCCAATCCAACGGTTTCCGATCCTTTCCTCGAAAGCGGTTCGTTCACCTTCAATCCTACCTGATAGACGCCTTCCGAGCGGAACCGTTTCAGTGAGGGCCTACCCCGCCTCGGCCCCCTCAGCGAGCCGCACGGCTGCTTCCCGGGCCTCCCGATGCGCCTCCAACACGCACTCGAGGTCGGTTACGGGGTGGGGTCGGTGCGCCGCCAGGATCCGCTCAATCAGCTCGGGGATTCCGACAAAAGGCAGGAGCCCTCTCAGAAACAGGTCCACCGCCACCTCGTTTGCGGCGTTGAGCGCGGTGGGAAAGGTATCGCCCGCCCGCAGCGCCTGATAGGCCAACCGCAGACAGGGAAAGCGATCCAGGTCCGGGGGGACGAAGGCCAAGTGGGGCAGTGATAACAGATCGAGCCGGGGGAGCCGCGTTTCCCACCGGTCCGGATAAGCCAGCGCGTAGAGCAGCGAGGAGCGCATGTCGGTAATGCTCAGCTGGGCCAGCATGGTCCCGTCGCGGAACTCGACAACCGAGTGGACCACCGACTGGGGGTGGACCGCTACCGAGATCTGGTCGGGCCGGGCGCCGAAGAAGTGGTGGGCCTCGATAACCTCGAGCCCCTTGTTCATCAGGGTTGCCGAGTCGACGGTAACCTTGGGGCCCATGTCCCAGGTCGGGTGGTCCAGGGCGTCGGACACGCGGACGCCGTTCATCTCCTCGCGAGAGTAGTGGAGGAAGGGGCCGCCGGAAGCCGTCAGGATCAGCCGCTGGATCTCCCTGCCGGAGGCCCCCCGTAGACACTGGTGCAAGGCGCTGTGCTCGCTGTCCACGGGAATGATCGAGGCGCCGGTCCTCCTCGCCAGGGGCATCAGCAGCTCCCCGGCCATGACCAGGGTCTCCTTGTTGGCCAGCGCGATGGGTTGTCCCGCCTGAATCGCGTGGTGGGTGGGAACCAAGCCGGCGGAACCGGTGATGGCCGACACCACAAGATCGGCCTCCGGATGGCAGGCAACCTCGGTCAGACCCTGGATCCCCGACACCACGCGCACGCCGGAAAGTTCGCGGGAGAGCCATCGCGCCGCCTCCGGCTCGACCAACGCCACCAACCCGGGGCGGTATCGCAGACACTGCTCCCGCAGGAGCTGGGAACTCCGCCGGGCCGCCAAGGCGACGACGCGGAGCCGGTCCGGATAAAGATCGACCAGGTTCAGGGCGCTTCGGCCGATGGAACCGGTCGATCCGAGAATCGATAACCTCTTCATGGGGGACTCGACGTCGCCGATTCTAGCAGAATCGAGAACACGTAATAGGCGGGCACGGCAAGCAATAGGCTGTCGATCCGATCCAGGATTCCACCGTGGCCGGGCAGCAGGGTCGAGGTGTCCTTCAGGCCCGCGCCGCGCTTCAGCAGCGACTCAAAGAGGTCGCCCGCTATGGAAAACAGCGCGATGACGATTCCCGCCGGCAACAGAAAGGAGATCGCCACGTCCGGAAAGAGGTGTCGGCCCAGGAGGAGGACCACCAGCACGGGGGCGATCAATCCGGCGGCAAAGCCCTCCAGTGTCTTGCCCGGGCTCAACCAGGGAAGGATCCTGTGTCTGCCCACCGCCCGGCCGACGAAGTAGGCGGCCGAATCGCCGGCCCAGATCGCCCCCAGGACCAGCACCAACTCGTGGGCGCGATGGGCTTGACCAAGACTCTGCAGGGAATCGGGATGGTAGGTGGCGACCAGCGAAAGGGGAAGCCCCAGGTATCCGAAAGCGAAGAGATTCCCGGCAATGCTCGGCCAGCCCTCCGTCGCTCGACGCGTTAAGACCAGGGTCGAGGCCAGCATGGCGAGGAGGCTGGCGCTGAGAAAGGCGGGGCCGATCGCCGGGGTGTAGACGGCGATCCAGGGAGAGGCGAGCACGCAGAAGTAGGTGGCGAGGAAAGGGCGTGCGCCGTGACGGCGCAGCAGCGCCATGAGTTCTCTCAGGGCCAGGAACAGGAGCAGATCGACGACCAGGAGAAAGACCGGGAGGGGCCCATGGTAGATGGTCGCCAGGACGACGGGGATCAATACCGCGGCGGTGAGGATTCTTCGAATCATCACGCGCCGTGACAGAAGGCGGACAGGATGCCGCCGTAACGTCGTTCTCTCTTCTGGTAGGCGGCTACCGCTTCAAGAAGATGGATGCCGCGGAAATCGGGCCAAAGAACGTCACACACGTAGATCTCGGAGTAGGCGACCTGCCACAGCAGGAAATTGCTCAAGCGCATCTCTCCGCTGGTTCGGATCAGGAGATCCGGGTCGGGGATTCCCGACGTGTAGAGGTGGTCCGCGATGGCGTTTTCATCGATCGGGGTCTGGACGCCCTCGCTCACCATCCGGTTGAAGGCGTCCACCAGCTCCAGCCGGCCGCTGTAGTTCAGGGCGATTGCCAGCAGCATACGGTGGTTGTCGCGGGTCTCCAGCTCGGCCCTTCGGATTTCGCCGCGCACGGTGTCCGGAAGCTCGTCAATCCGTCCGATCGGCGCCAGGCGGATGCCGTGCTTCTTCAGGGTGTCCAACTCGTGCCGGAGGTAGCGTTTGAGAAGGGACCAAAGGGTGTTCACCTCCTCCGCCGGGCGCTTCCAGTTCTCGGCTGAGAACGCGTAGAGCGTCAACGCGGAGATCTGGAGGCGGGCGGCGAACTCCACCGCCGTCCGCACCGCGTCGATACCGGCGCGATGACCTTCCGCTCGGGGCAGGCCACGATGCCGGGCCCATCGTCCGTTGCCGTCCATGATGATGGCGACGTGCCTGGGGATGCGCTCGGGGTCCACGGCGGCGAGCACCTCGGCTTCCCGGCTGGGAAAGTCGATGGCCCCCTCGAAGTTCTTCAACAGGTCCACCATAGGAATGGTCCGTAATCTAACACTCCGGTCGGATTCGGACAACCGGCCGTCCCAGCGGCCGTCCCAGCGGTCTCGGACCTCGAACGCCGGAGGAGGTCAGTACCAGACGCGAACGAGATAAAGCCCCTCGGGAGGGGCCGTGGGCCCCGCATTGCGCCGGTCTCCCGATCCGAGGATCGCCGCCATGTCCTCCGCCGGCCTTTCGCCCGCCCCGACCTGAAGCAGGGTCCCGACAAGATTCCGAACCATGTGGTGCAGAAACCCGTCAGCTTCGACGCGGTACAAGAGCAGATTTCCTCGTCGGATGATCTCCGACCGCAGGAGTGTCCGGTGGCGGTCCCGGACCGTCGTGCTCGAGGCCGCGAATCCCGAGAAGTCGTGGCGCCCGCCGACCAGTCGGGCCGCCTGTCTCATGGCTGCGAGATCCAGCGGTCGGGGCAGGTGCAGGACCTGGCGGTGCTTGAAGGGAGGGAGGACTTCGCCGGTGAAGACACGGTACTCGTATCGTTTCTTCCGGGCGCTTCGTTGCGCGTGGAAGGACCCGCGCGCCCTCGCCACGCGAGTGACTCGAATGTCCCAGGGCAGAAGGGCGTTGAGCGCCCGGCGGAGATCGGGAATCGAATCCTTGACCGGAAAGCGGAAGTGCGCCACTTGTCCGAGGGCATGGACCCCCGCGTCGGTTCGACCGGCGCCGACCACAGCGACGTCCGAGCCGGCGAGGCGGCTCAACACGTCGCCGAGAGCTCCCTGGATGGTCGGGCCGGTCCCTTGGATCTGCCAGCCCGAGTACCGCGTCCCCAGGTACTGGACAATCATCTTGTACTTGATGCGGCCGTTCCCTGCGTCTCGGTCCAATGTGCACCCTCCGACAGCGGTCTCCAGGAGGGGCTGTCGAGTCGCCGGATCCCCGAGATACCACCCCTCTCCCCGATCGGTCCGGCGGCGGCGGACATGCTAGAATCTCTATCAATTGAGGCTATAGTTTACAGGAGACGGGCTCATGTCTGGACATTCCAAGTGGCATTCGATTCGGCATAAGAAAGCGGCGGTCGATGCGAAACGGGGCAGGATGTTTACGAGGCTGATCAAAGAGATCAGCGTCTCGGCGCGGCTGGGTGGGGGCGACCTGGACGCCAATCCCCGCCTGCGGACGGCCGTCCAGACGGCGAAGGATGCCAATATGCCTCAGGAGAACATTCGCCGGGCGATTCTTAAGGGCACCGGGGAACTGCCGGGACAGAGCTACGAGGAGTCGGTCTACGAGGGATACGGCCCCGGCGGCGTGGCGGTGTTCATCGAGGTGCTCACCGACAACAAGAATCGGACGGTGGCCGAAATTCGGCACCTCTTCTCCAAGCATGGGGGCAACCTGGGGGAGGCCGGCAGCGTACAGTGGATGTTCGAGAAGAAGGGCTACCTGGCGATCCACAAAGAGAGTGTTTCGGAGGAGAGATTGCTGGAGATAGTCCTGGAGGCGGGGGCGGAGGACTTGCAGGCGGATGGCGACCTGTTCGCCGTCTACACGCCGATCGAATCCTTCGAGGCGGTGCGTCAGGCCTTGAAAGCCGCTTCCGTGGAGATCGTGGAGAGTTCGCTGACCATGATCCCACAGAACGAGGTCCGCATCGAGGGCAGGACGGCGAGCCAGATGATGAACCTGATGGAGGCCATTGAGGATCACGACGACGTACAGAACGTGTACGCCAACTTCGACGTTGACGAGGCGGAGATGGAGACGCTGGCGTCGCGCTGATCCGTTCCCCGGGGCTGGGTGACTCCGAAACAAGGCGCTCCGGGACGGGGTCAGACTGGCAGGCTACGATGGCCCCATGATGGTGATGGGCATCGACCCCGGCAGCCGGGTGACCGGATACGGGTTTGTGGCGGAGGAGGGCGGTCGCCTCGGCTGCGTCGATTACGGCGTCATCCGACCGCAGGAGCGGGGCCCGACCGAACCGATCGCGGCGCGACTGAAGATCATATTCGACGGTCTTTGCCTGATCATCCGACGCCACAGCCCCGATGTGGTCGCGGTGGAAAGCGTTTTTCACGCTGCCAACGTGAAAAGCGCGCTGACCTTGGGACATGTCCGGGGAGTGGTGTTGTTGGCGGCCGTTTCCGAGGGATTGCCGCTGATCGAATACTCCCCGCTCGAGGTCAAGAAGGCGGTCACCGGCTATGGCCGAGCCGACAAGCACCAGATCCAGAACATGGTGAAGACCCTTCTCCGACTGGATCGGGTTCCGGAGCCCCA
>CAYRCA010000034.1:0-5980 GCA_964422565.1 uncultured Acidobacteriota bacterium
TTTCTCCGGTGATGAGAACCGTGCTTTCAGTCTGCGCGAATCGGGCGATTTCGGTCCGCAGACTGTTCATGGATGGATGTTCGCCCACCATCTGGGGGGTCGAGTCCCGATGCGGTTTCCGGAGCGGTACACGACTACCCCGTTCGCGGTCGAGCAGGGGGATTTCGGCGATGGCTTTAATGCAGGCGAGAAAGTCGTAGTCGACCTCCGGAAGAGTTCCTCCGGTTCGTTCCACGTAGACCCACCCCTCGACTCCATCGACGCCTTGTAGCGGGGCCACCAGGGTGGTGGTTCGGCCCAAAACGCGCACCCTGGTCCCGGGGGGATCGTTGCCCTGGATGAGCTCGCGACCGTCCAGGTGGCATTGCCCGACCGATCCGGCCATTCTCGGGACCCCGTCGCGGCCTGGGATGTAGAGTTGGACTCCGGCAACCTTCAGTTGGCGCCGAAGGCAATCGAGCAGGCTGGAGGCGAAATCTTCGATCCGTCTCCCGTCCCGGAAGCTGGCCGCGAACTCGCGGATTCCGACAAGAGTGCGGGGCAACTGGGGAGGGGAGGCGGCCTCGGGCTTGTGGAGGAGGTGGGCCAAAGCCTTTCCGAAGCCCTCGCGGTGCTGTTCCGCGAGAAGGTTCTGTCTGGACAGGATCAACTCCCGGGCCTCCGCCCGACGTTCCTCAGCCTGGAGTCCATATCCCTGCCTCTCCTCGATGCGGGCCAACTGCAAGAGGATCTCGGCCCGAAGCGCGGGCCGCTCCACACGGGATGCGATCTGCTGGGCCCGAAGGGCATGGGCCCTGGCACGAGTCGGTTCTTCCTGGCGGAAGAGGAACTCGGCCTTGAGGCACAGCGACTTGGCGAGGAGCGGCTGGTAGAAGTGATCTCGAGAGAGGCGCAGAGCGCCTTCGACGTAAGCTCGTGCGCGGCCGGGGGTCTTTCCCCGCAAAGCGATCTCGGCCTGCAAGATTCGGGCGCGGGTTCGGTAGTAGGGGACCGAAGGGGAGAACCGGGCCAGCGCGGCCCCGGCGTGGGCGGCCGCCGACTCCAGGTTCTGCAGGGAGAGAAACGCTTGCGCCGACAGGAGGTAGCTGCGACCGGCCTCGCGAGGGATCTCCTGCTGCCGAACCTTCTCCGCCAGTTCGATCGCCTCTTCGGGGCGTCCCAGGAGGATTCTCATCCAGCCGGCCAACAGGTGCGCGTCGGCAATGGAGGAGCTCACCTGGCCCGACGCCAGAAGCCGCTCGATAGCGTCCATACGCTCCATGGCAAGGGTAAGGAGCAACTGGTAGCAGGCGTTCTTTGCCAGCTCGATCTGGACCTCGACCTCCAGATGCGGATTCCGGTTGAGCTTCTGATTCTGTCGAAGAATCTCTTGAAGAACAGCCGTCGTTGCTTGGTGAGAGCCTGCCTTCCGGCGAATGAGCAACCTGTTGATCTGACAGTATATGTTCATCTCGGGATTCTCAATCTGCTCCGTTAGATAATCAGCGTACTTCATCAGTCGGACGGCTTCACTAAACTTACCCAATCGGATCAGATGAGCCGACAGATTAAAGACTCGGCCAAAAGTGCGAAAGTAACTTTCCGATTGCAACGCAATTCTAAGAGACTTAGCTTCCCACCTGAGAGGCATCGAACTCAGATCACTTTCTACGAATGTGTAGAAAAGGTACAATGCATGAAACAATTTCTCCGTGGCGTGACTTTTCGCATCGATCTGAAGCCTTCGTAGTATCTCACTAGCAATCTTCCGTGCACCCTTTCTTTGACCCATACAACTCAAGCAGCCCAGAAGATCTCCCAGAATCTCATTTTCGAGAGCAGTGCAATGTGTAACTCTTGATCTCGCAACACTCAACAACTCTGCTGCCTTCTGATGCTGTCCTCGTGCTGCGAGAATCTTGCTTTCAAGATGAAGTAAGAATATTTGATCATCAGATTCGGCTTCAATCCTTTGCCGTCTTTGTAGCGTTGTAATACAGACGTCCATTTGTCCGGACAAGTACAAGAGTTCGACATAGTTTCGAAAGTTGGACCAGTTCGAGGATTCAATCAAGTTCTGTTCGAAAGCACGTTCTAGGAGAGAACATGCTTGTCTATACAATCTCTGCTGCTTCAAAAATTCGACGGCGTCAAATATGTGCCGCAGTCGAGAACCTCCGAGTCCCGATGAAATAATATGGTGAGCCAAGTAATCACTAACGGAAACGCCTTCCATCGAAAATAGATGTTCGAGAACCACAACAATGCGCTTGTGAATATCCTTGGTTTCCTCATCACTCAACATGCGATGTACAACATGACCAAGTAAGCCATGTGAAAGGGAAATTGAAGGTACTTTTAGAGTTCCGGATAGGATCACAACAGATCGGCGCTTGAGACGGTCAATAGAGTCCTCTACCTCTTCGGACGAGGTATTGAGAAGAGCACATAGAAAGCTAAGCGAGAGTTCTCGATCCGCAATTGCCAAATAGGCAAGAATCAAGCGTTCTTGTGGAGTAAGGAGGCTCAGCCTGGACTCGATACTTCGTGCGACAGTAACTGCATCTGTAAGCAGACTATGAGTGCATATAGAATCATTCCAAGTCCATCCTCCAGGACGGAATAGAAGATCCCCTCTCTCTTGCAGCACCTGAATTATTTCTAAGAGGTAATGAGGATTGCCGGAGCAAATTCTAAAGAGCAACTGAGTAATATTAAGCGGAGGTGTCGGCCATACCAACTTATTTAGGAGTTCTTCTGTCTCTTGAAAGGTAAGTGGGTTGAGGTGTATCTTCGTTAGCTGGCCTCGATAGAGCAGTTCCTTTTGAAGTGCGTTCCAGTAGAATCCGGATTCTTCATAGTGGCAATCTCCAATTATCAGAGCTCGAAAGCTGTCTTGACGCAGAATCCTCCGGTACATATCCAAAGAACCCTCTTCCATCCATTGAAGATTAGTTGCCCGGAGAAGGACGTGGCGGTCTCCTGCCTGACTACGTAAGAGGGAGAGAAGTTCTTCGCTAGTTCGTCTATTTTCTGGCAGCAAGGCGGTCGGGTCAGCGAAAGTCCGAAGAAATGGACCAAAGGCCGGGTCGGAGCGCGAATGATTGAGGTCGATAGTGACGAGGTCGTTAAGTCGTGCGGTAATAAGAATCTGCTCGGTGAGAAAAGACTTTCCAACGCCAGTCGTACCGGTAGTAACGAGCATTGAGTTGAAGGGAGTATGTGAGAAGGTCGTAACTGCTTTTCGAAGAGAGGTGAGTTCGAGGTGTCTTCCGACTAGCTCTGCAAATTGTACAGGCCGATGACACACTGCAGTGGAAGCCACACTCTCTAGGGCATCTATGAAGGCACCTAGAGTTGACCGTTTTTCAGGCGACTTATCTATGAGGGGAAGAAGGATTTCCTCGAGGCCGCCGGTCAATTGCGGATTGACGTGGCTGGGGGGCGTCGGAAGAGCTATGGCTTGTTTTGCCTTGATCGTGGCGGTGTCCGAGTCGCCATACGGCTCTACGCCGGTCAGGAGGAGATAGAGCAGCATCCCGAGGGAGTAGCGGTCTGACTCGGGTGTCGGGGGGGCTCCTTCCAGAATCTCGGGAGCGCAATAGCGAAAGCTGAGGGGACCGGGCGTCAGGGCGGAGGAAGCGGGAAGGACCGCGTTGACCGTGCGAATCCCTCGCTGGTCGCAGAAGATCTTCCTGGGGCTCAGCCATCCCACCAGCATCCCGCGATGATGCAGGAACCGCAGAAGGAGAGTGAGCTCCAGCGCAAGCTCGATTCGACGCTCCAGCGGCCAGACGATGGGAGGCGTCAGGACCGTCATCGAGGCGAAATCCGTGATCAGTCCCACTTGCCGTCCCCGGAAACCCACGTCGAGGACCTCGACCAGTAAGGGGTGCCGGATGCTGCGGCGCCGGTTGAAGAGGTCCTCCATGGCCCTTGTTTCAGGATCGCCCACCCTGAATGGGCCGGGAATCAGGGTGAGGACTCTTCGAGCCGCCTCCTCCCAAAGGTCCTCCACCAGGAAGACTCTGACCCCGGGCCCCGATTCGAGAGGGTGCAGAACCCTGTAACGCTGACTCGTCTGTGCTCGCATTCTTCCCCCGAGTTGTGCGAATCGAAGCGGTCGGTCCAGCTTCGTATGTTAATCGCCCTCTCTCCCAAAACTGTAAAAAAAGTGTGACACATTCTACAGCGGTGGTCTTGAAACGACGTACAATAAAGTCTATTACATACAGTCGTCAGGCTGTCAGGGCTCATTCACGGCCTTCGCTTTGGCTGGCTTTGGGTTGTGGATGGGCGGAAGGAGAGAGAACATGGGCAACCAGAATCCCCGTTGGTGCGGAGGCTTGCTCCGCCTGTTTCTCCTGTGGGCGGGCGCCGCGGCGATCGGTTCGATCGCCCTGGCGTCGGGCGCGGGGGAGTTTCACAATCGCACGCCCGATCCGCATCGGGTGTCGCCAGTCTTGGAGGAGGAGATCCGGTTTCTCCGGAGCAACCCGCAGTACGACTATCCGATCCCGGTGATCGTCCGTATGCGGGAAGTGGGGAATGATGCTCGCGAGCTTCGTTCTCGATACAGAAATCGTTATCGACCGTTACCCGCCGTCAACGGGTTCGCCGCCCGGTTGACCGGCGGTGAGATCGATGCGCTGCTGCGGAGCGGCAAGGCCGAATATGTCACGCTGGATGCCGTGATTCGCCCCGCCACTGTGCCGTCGCGTGGCGCCGGGGAAGGATCCAGGGTGAGTCTCGCAACCATGGGCGCCGATCTGGTTCAGAACTCCGGTATTGATGGCGAGGGTGTGGTCGTGGCGCTTTTTGATTCCGGCATCGGCGAGCATCCGGACCTCGATCCCGCGCGGATTATCGCCGCGGTGGACTTTACCGGAGAGGCACCGCGCTGGGTCGACCGAAATCGGGACGGCCACGGTCACGGGACCGCCATGGCCGGCCTGATCGGGGGCGACGGTACCGCTTCCGATGGATTCCTGAAGGGGGTGGCCCCCGGCGTTCGCTTTGTCGATCTCAAGGTCATTGGCGACGACGGAACCGGATCGGTGTCCGGCTTGATCGAGGCGATCGACTGGCTTCTGGATCACAAGGAGGCATTGGGAGTCCGCGTGGCTTCCCTTTCGTTGGGCCACCCGCCTCTGGATTCCTATCGGAACGATCCCCTCTGCGGGGCGGTGGAGAGGCTGGTCGCCGGCGGAGTCGTCACCTTCGTCTCGGCTGGAAACCTTGGCAAGACGGAGAAGTATTCCAAGATCTGGGGAGGGATAACGAGTCCCGGAATCGACCCGGCGGTGATTACGGTCGGCGCGGTCAACACAAGGGGAACCGTGTCCCATCGGGACGATATCGCGACGACCTATTCGTCCCGGGGCCCGACGTATGTCGACGGTCTGTTCAAACCCGACCTGACGGCGCCGGGGAATAGTGTCCTGGTGCCGCTGGCGGAAGGCAGTTGGCTGCACAGGGCGCTGGAGGAGCGGGCGAGCGAGGAGTTTCCGGGGTATCTCGATCTAAGCGGATCGAGTGTGGCTACCGCCCTGGCGGCGGGAGTGGCGGGGCTGATGCTGCAGGCCAACCCGGAGATGGGCGTCAACGCAAGCAAGCTGGTTTTGCTGCTGACGGCGGTGAAGCTGACGGAGCCGCATCTGCTGGAGCAGGGCAACGGGTTAGTCAACGCCCGTGCCGCCGTCGAGCTCGGTAAGCGGCTTGATTCGGGGAGAGCCCCATTGGCCGCCCTCCCTTGGATGAACTGGCAGATCGGCAGGGAAACAGTCCGGCCGGGGTGGGCCTTCGCTTTTGGGGACAAGACGTGGTTCGGATCAAGAAATAATCTCGTTGATTCCATCTGGGGTAGTGGCGTTGAGTGGTATGGCAAATTCGCACTTTCGGCATCGGAATCTACTCTGAAGCATTTCCGGACCGACCAGATCCTGTGGACCGACCAGATCCTGTGGACCGACCAGATCCTGTGGACCGACCAGATCCTGTG
>CAYRCA010000034.1:6080-9887 GCA_964422565.1 uncultured Acidobacteriota bacterium
GACCGACCAAATCCTGTGGACCGATCAGATCCTGTGGACCGACTGAGAGTGAAGCTGAACATGCGGTTCGAGAAAGAACAATGGGGTGTCGACCTGGAGGGAAAAATGAACGTTATTCATTGGACTGACTAATCCGACTCTGGAGACACCGGCACTGACTGGGGTTGTGGTGGGGGTCCTCTGGCCGCTTCCGCTTCTGCTCCTTCTTGCTTGCAAATTACGGGCGAAAGGTCTAAATTTGCGCTTTGGTAACGCCGAAGGACCGCAAGAACCGACCGAGCGACCGAGCGACCACAATGGCCCTTTTCGAACATGAGGTTCCCGGTTCAGCACGAGTTTTCGTCGCTGGGGTAATAGCAGCAGGCACAGCGGTTCTGCTCTTCTCACTGTATGCTGCTCTCACCGCCCAGAATCTCACTTGGCTGTTCCTCTGTGTGGTGACTGTGGTCTCTGGACTCTTTCCGGTGAGACTCCCTTTTCGAAAGGAGAGGGGCCAAGCCCTAACCGTCACCGTAAGCGACGTCTTCATCTTCGCAGGACTCCTTCTCTACTCACCTGAGGTTGCAGTAGCCATATCTTTCGTCGACGGCTTGGCGGCGAGCACGCGTGCCTATCGCCGTCGGCACCTATACAAGCTCCTGTTCAACTTCTCACAGCTGTCGTTGTCCACTTGGTTTGTTGGATATTTGTTTTACCGTCTTATGGGTGCGATTCCGCCTCTCTCACCGTCCCAGGTGGACGATACACTCAGCTTACTCCTCAATCTGGGCTTCTGCGCACTCCTCCACTTCTTTCTGAATTCCGGAATGGTCGCTTTGGCGGTGGGGCTTGTGACGGGGCAGAGGGTGTCGAGGGTCTTCTCCGAGAATCTCCTTTGGGCCTCGCTGACCAACGTGGCGGGGGCGGCCGGGGCGGCCATCATCTTCCTGAACTTCGAAGCCACCCCTTTCTTCGCCTTCGCCGTCACCATGCCCATCATCCTGGTCATTTACTACGCCTACAAGATGAACTTGAAGCGCATCAACCTCGCGCAGCGGCATCTCGAAGAACTGGACGACCTCTACCACGCCACCATCACCTCCCTCGCCATGGCCATCGACGCCAAGGACCACAGCAACTACGGCAATATCCAGAAGGTTCGCGCCATGACTTTGGTGCTGGCCGAGAAGATGGGGATGCGCGACGGCGACGTGCTCAAAGGACTTCGAGCGGCTTCTCTGCTCCACGACATCGGCAAACTGGCCATCCCCGAGTACATCCTGAACAAGCCCGGCAAACTGACCGAGGTCGAGGCCGCCAAGGTCCGCAACCACCCGGCCGTCGGCGCCGACATCCTCGAGACCGTCCCGTTCCCCTATCCGGTCGTCGCTTTCGTGAGACATCACCACGAGCGATGGGACGGTTCGGGTTACCCGGACGGCCTGCGGGGCGAGGCAATTCCCCTGGGGGCCCGGATCATCGCGGTCGTCGACTGCTACTTCGGCCTGCGGTCGGACCGCCCGTTCCGGCCCCGGCTGAGCCGCGAGCTGGCTTTGAACTTCATCAAACAGGAGTCGGGAAAGGCCTTCGATCCGTGCGTCGCGGCGATTTTTCTGGAACATATCGAGGACCTCGAGCGAGCCGCCGAGGAAGTGGAGACCCACTCCTTACCCACTTATGCGGCGCTTCACGACTCCCCCCCCTGGCCCCAGGGGTCGGAACGGCTGAGGATCCGGGGCACCGTGTTTCACGATATCGCGTCGACCCACAAGGAGATGCAGGCCGTCTACGAAATCTCCCAGAACATCGGCAGATCCCTGAGCGTCAAGGAAACACTGGTCTATTTGTCGGTCAAGATCAAGCGCTTCGTGCCCTACTCGGCTTGCGCCATCTATCTGGTCAACTCCGAGGACGATCGACTGCTCCCCCACCAGGTGGCGGGAATGTATCGCGATGTGCTCGAGGGTGTGGAGATCAGATTGGGCGACGGGGTGACCGGCTGGGTGGCCGCCAACAACCAGTCCCTGATGAATGTCTCCCCCGAGTTGGACTTTCCCCACCTCGAGATTCTGCGCCAGGTCTTCAAGAGCTGTCTGGCCATCCCCCTCTCGGTCGAAGCGAGCGTGGTGGGAGTCATAACCCTTTATTCGGACGCGCCCCAGAACTACTCGGACCAGCACCTGCGGCTTATGGAGGCCATCGCCCCCCACGCGGCGACCGCCATCAGCAACGCCATCATCTACCAGGAAACCCAGGAGGACGCCTACACCGATCATCTGACCGGCCTGCCCAACATCCGCTACTTCAACATGGTCGTCGGGGAGGAGTTGAAGCGGGCGAAGCGTATCGGGTATCCGGTAACGCTGCTGATGATGGATCTCGACGGCTTCAAGGCCGTCAACGACCGGTACGGCCACAAGAACGGAGACGCCGCGTTGATCGAGGTGGGTCGCATACTGCGCCGCCAGCTGCGCAAATCGGACACCTGCCTGCGGTACGGGGGTGACGAGTTTCTCGCCATCCTGCCGGGTCTGGACAAGGGCCTCGGCAGCCAGACTTCCCAGCGCATCCAGGCCGCCTTCGATGGGCGATGCCTCGTCAAAATCGAGGGGGAGGAGGTGGGCGTGGGGATCAGCGTTGGGGTGGCCACCTTTCCCGAAGATGGCCTGGAGCCGGACATCCTCGTCGCCAGGGCCGATCAAGATATGTATCGCGACAAGGTCGAGAGGGCCAAGGTGACTGGCGAAACCGCTGTGGTTCCCATTTGGAGGCGGGGGGACCGCAATTAAGTCACCGGACCTCGGGCCATGGTGACGGTTGTGATCCCCACCTACAATCGGGCCGGCCTTCTGCCCCGAGCCTTGGATTCGGTTCTCGCTCAAACCGTCTCCGACCTCGAGTTGATCGTCGTGGACGACGGATCGACCGATGGTACGGCCGCCCTCGTGGGCCGATATGGGGACTCTCGGCTGCGATACCTGAGGATCGACCACGGCGGCGTCAGCCGGGCCCGCAACGAGGGAGTCTCGGCGGCCGTTGGTGAATGGATCGGCTTTCTCGACAGCGACGACTTCTGGCACCCCCTCAAGCTGGAGCGCCAGATCGAGACGCTGGAAGCGTATCCGGCCTTCTCCGCCGTTTATACCAACGAGATCTGGATCCGCCGCGGCCGGCGGGTCAATCCTCGGAAGAGGCACCGCAAGTACTCGGGCTGGATCTACGACCGCTGTCTCCCGCTTTGCATTATCAGTCCCAGCTCGATCCTGCTCCGGCGCAGCCTTCTCGACGAGTCGGGTAGGTTCGACGAAACCTATCCCGTGTGTGAGGATTACGATCTTTGGCTCCGGCTTACGGCCCGCCACCCCGTGTATTTTCTCGATGAACCGCTGATCACGAAGACGGGGGGACACGACGATCAGTTGTCGCGCAGCCGCTGGGGACTCGACCGATTCCGGGTCCGCGCCCTTCTGAAGATCGCCGACTCGGGCCGGTTGAGTCCGCAGCAGAGGATTTGGACGGCCCGGGAGATCGTCGCCAAGACGTGGATCCTGGCCGAGGGATTCGCCAACCGGGGAAAGTTCAACGCGGCGCGAGGCTACGCGAGGGTGGCGGAGCGATGGAGGTCCGAGTCGGCTTGGTCGCGCGACTGTTTTCTTCGAAAGGGTTAATTAAATTAACACTGCGAAGCCTGCCCAGAATCCCCTATCGGGCCAAGGGCGCCGCGGGAACGTAATACCCCTTGCGGTGCTGGACCTCCGTGTCGGGGCGATTGACCCGGACCTCGAGCGTCCTGTCGGGCACCGCCTCGATGCACCCGAGCCGCTCGAC
>CAYRCA010000034.1:9897-15738 GCA_964422565.1 uncultured Acidobacteriota bacterium
TCGTACTGTCGGGGTTGACCCGGACCTCGATCGTACGGAAACTTCCGTCATGTTGTCGATTGGTCGGCACGTAGGTGAGGTTGTACTGGCTGCGGAGTTCTTGGTCGACTTCTCTGAAGGCCTTGTCCAACTCGGCGATCGAGTGGGGGAAGAAGACCCTGCCCCCCGTGCTTTCCGTTATCTGCCTGAGGATATTCTCGCCCGAGTAGTCGACGCCGGCGCCGTAGCGGGTCGTGCTGACGGCGTAAATCGCCACTTCGGCCATGTGGGCCATCCTCAGCGCCTCCTCGAGAGTGTGCGTGCTGGTGAGATCATCGCCGTCCGAGAAGAGAACCATCGTGCGGCGTCCCCTCTCATAGAATAGCTTCTGCTCCGCAATCAGGTAGATGGCGTCAAAGAGGGAAGTTCCCCCGCCGGCCCGGAGGCGGTTAACCTCCCGGGCCAGGTCGTTGGGGTTCGAGGTGAAATCGTGGAGGAGGGTGACCCCCGTATCGAACTCCGCCAGCAGCGCTCGATCCGTGGGCCGCATGACCGTGTAGATGAAGTCCAGGGCGGCCTGTTTCTCGAAGTCGAGCTTCAGCCTGACGCTGGCGGAGGTGTCGACACACAGGGCGATGGTCAGCGGGAGATCGAGCTCCCGACTGAAGCTCTCGATCTGTTGCAGAACACCGTCCTCGTAAACGATGAAATCCTCGATGGTCAGATCACTGACGAACTGGCCGCTCCTCCTGTCGCTTACCGAAACGAGCAGGTTAACCGCTTCAACTTCGACTCGGATCGGATCATCCGATCGCTGAGAGAAGGATGTCTCCAGCGCCGTGGTTGCCAAGACCAGAATCGCGAGGCCACCGACTTGCAGTCTCAACATAGGTCTATCACTCTCCCAGAGTCGCCAGCATGTCCGCAAGTTCGAGGGGCAGAGGGACCTCGAACACGAGTCTCTCACCACTTTTTGGATGGTCGAACTCCAGCAATGTTGCGTGGAGGAACAGTCTCTTGAGGGGCCGCGCCCGGGATCGAGATCCCGTGGTTGGGCGGGTTCGATAGGTCTCGTCGCCAACGACAGGATGTCCCTGGGAGGCGAAGTGTACGCGTATCTGGTGGGTGCGGCCCGTCACCGGGAAAGCCTTGACGTAGGTGAAATCCTCGAAATACCGGAGCGCCTCGTATCGGGTCAACGCCTCTTTGGGACGATTCGTCCGGGGAGAGATCCGGGTGCGGAGACGGGAGTCTCTGCCGATGGCGCGGCTGATCTCCCCGCGCTCAGGCCGAAGCGTTCCGTGGAGAAGCGCCAGGTAGACCTTCCGCACCGTCCGGGCCTGAAACTGCTGGGCGAGGTGGTCGTGGGCGCGTTCGTTCTTCGCGACAACCAGGATTCCGGAGGTGCCCTTGTCGAGTCGATGAACGATGCCGGGACGAAGCGAATCCCCGCGGCTCAGGTTGCCGAAGTGGAAAGCCAGGGCGTTGGCCAAGGTCCCCCGTCGGTTGCCGGCGCCCGGGTGGACCACCATCCCGGCTGGCTTGTCCACGACCAGAAGGTCGTCGTCCTCGTAAAGGATCGTCAGCGGCAGGTCCTCCGGCACGAGATGAACCGGTTCCGGCGGCGGCGGCGTGGTCTGGATGATCTCACCGGGGGATAGAACGAAGCCGGCCTTGCGGGGCCGCCCATCGACCCTCACACGGTCCGCGACAATCCACCGTTGGATCTGGCTGCGGCTGGGCCCGGTCAGTTTCCGAGCCAGGTAAAGATCGAGGCGCTCGCCAGCGTCCTCGAGGCCCACCACAAACTGGACCGGTTCACCCACTACGGTTTCACTTTCGGTTTCGTCGATAAAGGTAGATCAAGAAACCGGCGGGAAGGATCAGGAGGCTGATGAACTGAGAGGTCGACACCAAGCCTCCGAGCAGGAAGCCGCGGTCGATGTCTCCCCGGAAGAACTCAAGGAAGAAGCGGATGGCGCCGTACCCCATGAGGTAAAGGCTGAACGTCTGACCGGTGAAACGGCGCCGGCGGTACGCGCGATAAAGCAGCAGGCAGAGAACCAGGGTCGCTCCGGCCTCGTAAAGCTGGTAGGGATGCAGAGCCACGTGGAGGGGGGTACCCACGATTCGGTGGGCGTACTCGTTCGTGAAAGTCACCGCCCAAGGCAGATCCGTGGGTCGTCCATAGTCGCATCCCGCCGCGAAGCATCCCATCCTCCCAATGGCCTGGCCAAGGGGAATCGCCGGCGCGGCGGCATCGGCAATCCGCCAGAAGGGCGCCTGGGGTTTCATTCGTGCGAAGACCAGAGCGCCCGCAACGGCCCCGAGGAAGCCTCCATAGTACACGCCGCCGGCCTGAAGGAACTCGAGGGAAATCAGCCTGGAGGGCTGGGCCAAATAGTAGTCCAGGGAGGTGAGAACGAGCAGCACCTTGGCGCCGACGATCGAGGAGATGATGACGATGAAGCCCAGATCCCAAGAGGTCTTGCGCGGAATTCCGTCGGTTTCCGCAAGCCTTGCCGCAAGAGAGATCGCAACCAGAAGCGCGCAGGCCAACAGCAGGCCGTAGGTGTGAATGGGAATCGGTCCGATGTCAATGAGCTTGGGATACATGGACGAGCGCCTCAGGAGATCCGTAACCAACACTGCGGACCCTCCCGCCGGTTCCAGGCGGTTGAGGGTCGGGCGGCGGGAACCTATCTGGCGGCCTCCGTCTCCCGCTTGGCCTCCTCAACGATCTTCTCCGCCAGATTGTGGGGGACGATGTCATAGTGCGAGGCCTCCATATGGTAGCTGCCCCGATCTCCGGTCATGGAAGTGAGGGACGGCTGGTAATTCAGCATCTCGGACAGAGGCACCTGAGCCCGAATCACTTGGGTTCCCGCTTTGACGTCCATCCCCTGGATGCGGCCCCGCCGGGAATTCAGGTCTCCCATGATATCTCCGGCGTTCTCTTCCGGCGCGTAGACCTCCACGTTCATGATGGGCTCCAGAAGCACGGGTTTGGCCTGTTCCATGGCCTTCTTGAAAGCCAGGGCTCCGGCGATCTTGAACGCCATTTCCGAGGAGTCGACGTCGTGGTAGCTCCCATCGTAGAGGACAACCTTGAAGTCCACCACCGGATAGCCCGCCAGGAAGCCTTTTTCCGAAGCCTCCACGATCCCCTTCTCCACAGCCGGAATGTATTGCCTTGGGATGGCCCCGCCGAAGATCTTGTCCTCGAACTGGAAGCCCTCGCCCCGGACCAGGGGTTCCATCCTGATCTTGCAGTCGCCGAACTGTCCGTGGCCGCCGGTCTGCTTCTTATGGCGTCCCTGGACGTCCGCCGTGCCGACGATGGTTTCCCGATACGGCACCTTCGGCGTCCTCAAGATGACGTCAACGCCGTAGCGCTTCTTGAGCTTGGCGACCGACACCTCGATGTGCAGCTGTCCCGTACCGGAAAGCAGGAATTCCTTGGTCTGGGGATCCCGGGTAAAGCAAAGCGAGGGATCCTCCTCCATGATCCGGCCGACGGCGCTGCCGATCTTCTCCTCGTCTCCCCGCGAGGCGGGTTCGATGGCGAAGCTGATCGAGGGTTCGGGGTATTCGACCCGACGAATCTCGGCGCCCAGACGGGGCGCCGCCAGGGTGTCACCGGTCGTCGTGTCTCGCAGTTTCAGGATTCCACAGATGTCGCCGGTCGGCGCCTCCGGAACGCCCTCGTGAGACTTGCCTTGAAAACTCTGCAGCGTGCCGAGACGTTCATCGCTGTCGGAACGCAGATTCCGCAGGACCGTGTCCGACTTGAAGGTGCCCGAGTAGACTTTGATGAGGTTGATACGCCCGGCGAATGGATCGGCCAGGGTCTTGAAGACGAATCCGGCCGCCGGGCCGTCCGCCTTGACCGGAATTTCGACCGCCTCCCGCGACCCGACCTTCAGGGCGGGAACGGGAAGCCGATCCAGCGGGGACGGGCAGAGACCGACAACGGCGTCCAGCAGGGGCTTGATGCCCACGTTATGGGAGGCCGAAGCGACAAAGACGGGTACGATGGTGCTCTTACGGATCGACTGGGCGAGTCCTCCCACTAACTCGTCGTCGGTCAGGGTTCCCTCCTCGAAGTACTTCTCCATCAATCGATCGTCGCTCTCGGCGATCATCTCGACGAGCTCTTCTCGCCGTTCAGCCACCCGGTCCCGCAGATTCGCGGGAACATCCTCCTCGGAATAGTCGCCGTTTGCGTCCCACTTGAAGATGTACGCCTTCTGCCGAATCAGGTCGACCACCCCCCGGAAGTCTTTTTCTTCGCCCATCGGGATCTGAACGGGGACGATCTCCCGACCGAAAACCGCCTGCAGCGAGTCGAGGGTTCGCTGGAAACCGGCGTTGTCCCGATCCAGCTTGTTCATGACTACGATCTTGGCGACCTTGAATTCGTCGGCAAAACCCCAAACCAACTCCGTCTGGACCTCCACTCCGGAGACAGCGTCGACCAGAACCAGGGCCGTTTCGGCCGCCGCCATGGCGGACTTGGCATCGAGGATGAAAGCTCGATAGCCCGGGGTGTCGAGGAGGTTGATCTTGTGTCCCGTCCACTCGCAATGGGCGAGCGCCGTATTGATGGTGATCTTCCGTTCGGCCTCGTCCTCGTCGTAGTCGGTGACCGTCGTTCCGTCCTCGACCCGACCCATCCGATTCACCGCTCCGGAGGAAAACAAGATCGCACTCACCAGTGTGGTCTTGCCTGTATCTCCATGCCCGACAACAGCCAGATTCCGAATCTTATCGCTGTCGAATACCTTCATCAAAGCTCCTTTCTGAGCAACGTCAAGGCTCGTGAATTTAGCATAGGGTCAGGCCCTTTGCAATTTGGGCGCGACCCCGTCGGGCCGGTTTTATGGGCGGTGTCCGGGGCCCATACCCGGGGCTCGTGGGAATCCGGTCTCCGACAATCTCAAACGGCCGGCGCGGCCGCCCCGCCGCCGTTATTCACTCCGGACCGACTGTCGGCGGACCCCGGCTCACTTGACGTGGAAGGTTGAAGGTTCCCTCGGAGTACTATTTACTTTGTCCGGAGGAAAGATGGCGCCGTTCAACGGCGGGGAGCCTTCGCTCGTTGGACCGCGGAGACTCGGCGGCGATGTTTTTCGCGACCAACGCGGGCGAGGGTCTGTGGTGCCGAGGCGGCCGCCGGCCCGTTTGACCGGGGAGCTTCCAGCGGTACCGGGGGGTCCATGAGGCGTTACCGAGTCCTGGCAGTCGTTTTCGGCGGAATTCACGTGCTCTCCTTCGTTCTCCTGATGATCGGGATCGAGCCCTTTGTCACCTTCTTCTATTCCTTCGCCTGGTGGTCCTTCATTTTCCTCGTGGCCTCGGTGAACAGGCTTTGGGGGAAGTCGTCGGTGGTCCTCGACCGACCGGCGAGCTTCGCTTGGTTGGCGTTGTCCTCGATTCTTTTCTGGTTGGTGTTCGAGGCCTACAACTTTCGCCTCGGCAACTGGTACTACCTGGGGCTGCCCTTCGAGCCCTACTTCCGATGGCCGAGTTACCTGGTGGCCTACGCGACGGTGCTGCCGGCGATCCTCGAGATGGAACGCCTGCTGGCGAATATCGGAGTTGCCGATGGTCTAAAGGGTCCCCGATTCGTGGTGACGAAGGGGCTCCTGATTCGATTCTCCCTGCTTGGGATTCTGATGCTTTCGGCGCCTCTCCTGGCGCCGGGAACCTTCTTTCCCCTGGTCTGGGTTGGGTTTATTTTCCTCCTCGATCCGATCGCCTATTGGCGTGGAGCGGCCGGTTCACTGCTCCGACGAGCGCGGGAGGGGCGACACGGGACTCTGATCAGGTTGCTCGCCTCCGGGTTTATTTGCGGCATGC
>CAYRCA010000035.1:0-4301 GCA_964422565.1 uncultured Acidobacteriota bacterium
TCCGGCTCCGGCTCGAGCTGCTCCCACCAGTAGAGGCCGTAGTCGTGGCCGAGACCGAATATGATGTCCAGACGCCCGTCGCCGTTCAGGTCCTTGACCACGAACGGGCAGCTGGGATGAGGCAGTGCGGTCTCGGGGTGGAACTTCCAGGGCCCGGCGAAGGGGTCTCCCGGCGGCCTTTCGTACCAGCCCACCTCGGTAAGTACGTCCTCGATCCCGTTGCCGTTGACGTCCCCGAAAGCGAAGCCGTGACCACCTCCCTCCAGACCCAGCACGAACGGCTCCAACGCCGGCTCGCCGTCGGGACCCGCGACAAACCTCCAGATCTCGAGCGGTTCGTCCTTCGCGTAACAAGCGGAGTAGAGTTCCGGAACACCGTCGCCGTCGAAGTCGTGGAGGGCGAACATCTCCATGCGGCCGCGGGTTCTGGAGAGCCGATGCGCCTCCCAGGGAAGATGCCATTCCCAGGGAGTGCGCCGCTCCACCGCACTGTTGCCCGGATTCCTGTACAGGAAGATGCCGTCCTCGCGCCAGCCTCCCCCAATGACGTCGGGCCAACCGTCCCCGTCCACGTCGTGTATGTGTTCGCTATTGGTTCGGTGATAGTCGACCGACATTTGATTGGGACGATACGGCTGAGGGACGAAGTCCGGTCCCGGGAACCAATACGGACCGGACACGATATCCGGGTGGCCGTCGCGGTTGAGGTCGCCCACGACGGCGCTCTCGTAGGGGCCCTTGAAGAGTTGTTGCCTGGTCCACCGCAGGCTCTTTGGGGCATTGCTTTCGGTGGTCGGGCCGCATGCGACGAGCAGGGCGAAAAACACCGGGACGCCGAAGGGAGCCTGGGTCCGGCGGGGGAGTGTGAGAAACGGCGGCTTCAACAAACGTGCCATCAACTGAATCCTCCAGAATCAACGGACGCTTAAAGACCCCTGGGAACCCAGGGCTCGCGATAGGTCCCGACCACCAGTTTGTTGGCCTCGGGATCTCCGATAACCTCCTCCCGCTCGGCGTCCCACTCCAGCCTGCGGCCGAGTCGATAGGCGATGTTCGCCAGACGGCAGACCGTGTTGGCGTAGTGCCCGAACTCGATGTCGGCATTTGGTCTCCGGCGAGTCTTGATGCAATCGAGAAAGTTCCGTACGTGTGGTCCGTGCTGCTCGGACGTGTCCGAGTGTTCGGGAAGGATCTCGTTCGTGTAGTGGAACCAGGGCGACGGCTCGGCGGCCGTCGGAGGGAGCGACGGCTGGTTGGGTTCCTCCCGGCGCGTGGGCTGCGGGCTGATCCGAAAGCCCTCCCGGTCGATGAACAACGTGCCCCGGGTCCCCTGAAACTGCATCCCGTAGCTTCCGAAGCGTGCGGCCCCGAGGTCGCCGTTCAGTCCGTAGGTGTTGTGATTCAGGACGGAGTACTGAAAAAGGAAGGTTGGATAGTTGTAGAGCACCTGGAGCGTATCCGGGATCTCGCCGTGCTCCTGGTGAAACCTTCCTCCGGCCGCAACGACGCTCTTCGGCCCCCGCACCTTCATCGCCCAGAGGACGAGGTCGGCCAGGTGCGTACCCCACTCTGTGATCATGCCGCCCCAGAAGGCCCAGTAGCCGCGGCGACCGACATTCATCACCTCCGCGTAAGGCGTCTCGGGCGCGGGACCGAGCCACAGGTCCCAGTCCAACTCCGGCGGAGGGCCGCCGGTCACGGTCGGACGGGGAGCCCGCGGAGGCGAATGGTTCCAGCAGCACGCGTAGTGGACGTCGCCGATGCGTCCCTCCTGGATGAGGCGGACCGCCCGCTGGAAATGAGCGCCCGAGCGCTGCTGGGTTCCGACCTGCACCACGCGGTCATTGCGGCGCGCCACCTCCACCATCAGTCGACCGTCGCGGATGTTGTGCGACGCCGGCTTCTCGACGTACACGTCTTTGCCCGCGTCGCAGGCGTCGATGCTCATCATGGCGTGCCAGTGCTCCGGTGTGGCGATCACTACGGCGTCGACGGCGGGGTCCTCCAACAGACGGCGATAGTCGCGATAGGACCGCGCTTTTCCATCCGCAAGACCGACCGCTCGATCGAGATGGATCTGGTTCGCGTCGCAGACGGCGACGATGTCCACGTCGGGATTGGCTTTGAAAGTTCGGAGATTGTGTGTTCCAAATCCACCCACCCCGATCATTCCGATGCCGATGCGATCGTTCGCCGAACCGCTTCCTTGAGCTTTCCCGGCGGTTTCACCCAAGCCCAGCCCAGTCACCGCGGCCAGAGCGTTGGTTTTCAGAAAGTCTCTCCGTCTCACCGTTCCCTCCTCTCCCCGTGGAACCCGGACCGGCGCTCCCGCTTTGACCGGGTCGCCGCCCCCGGACTGCCGAGCGGCCGTGAAATCCCGCAACTTTATACGGCACAGTTAACGTTAACTCAAGGAGCGCCGCATGTCTATCGGGACGACGTCCGGTACCGGACTACCGGACCGAGAACGCTTTACAGCGTTGGGAGCGTGCGTCAATATTGGAAAATCGGGCCAAAAGGAAACCCGCTCGAGAACTGCGCCTGATTCCGTCGCGGGCTCGGGAGAATTGACCCGGCAAGCCGGGCGGTGCGGCGACGGGGCGGAATGACCCTCCTCGTCGCATGGGTGGTGTATTTGAAGTCAAGATGTCGACTCGTATGGAAGCGTTGATCCTGTCGGGTCTCCTGTTTCAGGCGACCCTCGCGGCTCCGGCTTTGGGCCAAACCGCGCCCCCTTGCAGCGACATTCTCGAACGGTTGATGCCGGCTCCCCGGGAGGGGAGTTTCCAGTTGCCGGACTACTGGGTCTGGGGGAGTTCGGTGATCCGGGGCGAGGACGGCCGGTACCACATGTATGTCTCCCGCTGGCCGAAGTCCCTTCCCTTTCACCCCGGGTGGATGATCGCCTCGGAAATCGCCCACGCGGTGGCGGACGCACCAGAGGGACCCTACGAGTTCTCCGATGTCGCCCTGCCCGCCAGGGGAGCCCAGTACTGGGACGGGCGTTCCACCCACAATCCGAAGATTTTGAGGTACAAGGACACGTATGTCTTGTTCTACATGGGCTCCACCCATCCCTTCGAGGAGCCCCAGGGCGGGGACGAGGTGACCCTCGATTCCCCCTACGCGGTCCTGGGTCGAGCCAACAAGAGGATCGGGATCGCAACAGCGACAAGTCCGTACGGCCCCTGGGAGAGAAGGGACGCTCCCGTTTTGGGTACCCAGCCCGGCACGTTCTATAGCTTTCTCACATCGAATCCGGCGCCTTGGATCGAAGAGGACGGAGGCGTGATTCTCCTGTTCAAGTCTCGGGCCTACCGAGAGAGTTTTCCGTATCACGGACCGATGAGCATCGGTGTCGCCAGGGCCGATCGCCTCCACGGTCCCTACCGGGTGATCGGCCATGAACCGATCTTCGGCCTTGATCGCCTCGGTGAGGTCGAGGATCCCACGATCTGGAAGGGCGCCTCGGGATACCATCTGCTCGCGAAGGACCAACGTGGCTCGATCACGGGTCGGGTGCACGACGGCATCGAGGCGGTGTCGGCGGACGGGATTCATTGGGAGCTTTGCCCGGACCCGCTGGCCTACACCAAGACGGTTCGCTGGTCCGACGGAACAACGGAGCAGTTGGGTCATCTGGAGAGGGTGTCCGTCCTGATCGAAGACGGGGAGGTCACCCACCTTTTCTTCGCGGCAATGGATGGTCCGGGCGGACCGGGAAGCTTCAACCTGGCCACGCGATCCTGGAACATGGTGATTCCCCTCAGGCCGAGGCGATGACGGTGGGCGCCGGGCGAAGAGGGTTGGAATCGACCCTCCAGCCTCGGACAAGAAATCGCGTGGCGGCGGAATCGTAGCGCCGCGCCGAACCGAGCCGCGGCGCCGCTTGCGGGCCTCTTCGACCCGCTCCATAAGTCGGCCGTCAAGCCGCCAAGGCGCCGGAGATCGTCAACGGTCTCCGGGAAGTACCGGAAATCCGGAGGATCCAAAGGACTTCTTTGTTGACGGGGGAGACGCCGATGTGTTATGGAGTAAACGCTTACTTTATCGAATATGAGCCGAACGGAAGCGCGCATCTCGACGGGACGGAACGCGTTTGGTCACCTCCGTGCGATTGGGTACAGGCCGGCGCGGCCGATGCCCCGGCTCACCGCCGGTTCGGGAGCTGCCTGGATGCGGATGCTTCTATGAACGAGCGCGAAGAAGGCAAGCACAGACCGGTTCGGATGAAAGACATCGCGGTGGACCTCAACGTCTCCGTGGTGACGGTTTCGAAGGTGCTGCGAAATCACGCCGAT
>CAYRCA010000035.1:4401-15555 GCA_964422565.1 uncultured Acidobacteriota bacterium
TCTTCTGCTTCAACGACCCGACGGCGGCGGGTGCGATCCGCGCGATTCTGGATGCGGGGCTGGCGGTTCCCAACGACGTCGCCGTCGTGGGTTCGGGCAACGTCCATTACTCCGAGTTCTTCCGCGTCCCCCTCTCGACCATCGACCAAAGCAGCGCGTTGATCGGAGTCAAGGCGGCCGGGCTCATACTCGGCCTGATCGGTTCGAAGCGCCCGCGGCGCCCGAAGACCCTGTTGCTCCCCCCCAGGCTGATCGTTAGGGAGTCGTCATGAAGGTTCGGTCGGGCGCGCGACGGACCCTCCGGGTCGAAGCGGGATACCGGCGGACCAGACGCTCGCTCGAGCGTAATGGATCAGGGCGCGGGGCTTCGAAGCGGAGGAGGGCGGTTGTCCCCCGAGCGGATTGCGAAGGGCAGCGGAGAGATCGACGCCGGCGGGATCGCTCCGCTTCGGTGGCTGAAGTGTTCTCCGACCTTTGTTAGAATCGACGCCGGTTACCGATGGCCCCCCGGGTCCATTGAGGCGTCGGCCGAACGTTCGCGGGATGGTGTTCCGGATTCGCCCGCGGCGAAGTGACACCGCTATCCCTCGGATCGGAGGGAGCGTACCGGCCATAAGGCCTCGCTTGGGTTTCTCCGACGCGATTCGAAGGAGCCGGGCGGCGATTGCGCTTCCAAGCGGCCAACTTGATGACGGGCACGGGAATGAACGAGCGCGAAAAGGGTAAGCACAGACCGGTTCGGATGAAAGACATCGCGGCGGACCTCAACGTCTCCGTGGTGACGGTTTCGAAGGTGCTGCGAAATCACGCCGATATCGGCGAGGAGACGCGCGAACGGGTGCTCAAACGGGTCAAGGAGCTGAACTACCGGCCGAGCTGGATCGCCCGGAGCCTGGTGAGCCAGCGCTCCTACACGATCGGTCTGGTCATTCCCGACCTGATGCACTCGTTCTTTGCGGAAATCGCCAAGGCGGTTTCGAGAACGGTCCGGCGGAAGGGATACACCGTCTTCATCGCCAATTCCGAGGAGGACCCCGACATCGAAAGGCGGGAGATCGAGTTCTTCCTGGCGAGGCAGGTCGATGGGCTGGTGATCGCGCCCTGTCAGCCCCCGGGGCGGTTGGAACCCTTCCAGAGTATCGCCGACAGCGGAGTCCCCTTTGTCGTCGTCGACCGGATCCTGCCGGATCTGAAGGCCAACTATGTGCTGGTCGATGACGAGGCCGCCGGGGAATTGGCCACGGAGCATCTGATCCAGCGCGGGTGTCGCCGGATCGCCCACATCCGCGGACACGGGATCTCGCCGGCCGAGGGCCGTCTGGCCGGTTATCGAAAGGCGCTGTCGCGTCATCGGCTGGAGGCGCCCGACGGTTACGTGGTTACCGGGGGATACAGCGAGGTCGCGGGGCACGACGCCATGGGGCTTTTGCTGGCCCTCGACCCCCGGCCCGACGGCGTCTTCTGCTTCAACGACCCGACGGCGGCGGGTGCGATCCGCGCGATTCTGGATGCCGGGCTGGCGGTTCCCAACGATGTCGCCGTCGTGGGTTCGGGCAACGTGCACTACTCCGACTTTTTCCGCGTCCCCCTCTCGACCATCGACCAAAGCAGCGCTTTGATCGGAGTCAAGGCGGCCGAACTCATACTCGGCCTGATCGCTTCGAAGCGCCCGCGGCGCCCGAAGACCGTGTTGCTCCCCCCCAAGATAGTCGTTCGGGATTCGGCATGAGGTTTTGGATGAGAAGGGCCGAGACTAGCCGCCCCCCCACGGTCCGCGGACAACCGGCGCTCGCACCTCTGCTTGTTCTGGTCGCCCTGTTCCAGGGCTCGGTGAACACCGAAGTGGAAGTCGTCGGCGGCGTCGAGACCGGCCGGGAAGTCGAGCCGCGCGAGGCGTTGGAGAAGGCTCGGGAGTTGATCGGCCGAGGAGAGCTGGAAGAGGCCGTCTCCATCTTGAGAGAACACTTGGAAAGCCGTCCGGAGGACGCGGATGCCCATCTCATGATTGGAAACGCCCTGGCCCTCCTGCCGCGTCGAATCGAGGCCCTTGAGGCCTTTCGAGAGGCGATCCGACTGCGCCCGGATTCGGCTCCCGCCTACAACATCTTTGGGATGGCCCTGACCCGATTTGTGGAGCTCGAGCCTGCGCGACTTGCGTTTCAAAGGGCCCTTGAGCTGGATCCCGGTTTCACCGAGGCGCACCTCAACCTGGCTCTGGTCTTGGCTCAGCTGGGGGAGTTCGAGGCGGCGGGGAACCATGCCGAGGCGGTCTCCAGACTCGAAGAGGATCCGCGCCGCGCCGCCTACGCCCACTACATCCACGGCTGGATTCACCTCGAGCGGGAACAGTCCGAGGAAGCCGTCGGCGCCTTCGAGAGGGCTTTGGAACTCCGCCCGGACTACGCGGAGGCCTATCTTTTCCTCGGACTCGTGAGGAGAAAGCGCCTGGAGTTCGGGCAAGCTCTGGCGGCGCTGCAAAAAGCGGCCGAACTGTCTTCCGGGGACGCCCGGATACGGCACGAACTGGGGAAGGAGTACCTTCAAGCCGACCGGGCCGCCGAGGCACTGGGACATTTGAAGGAGGCGGCCCGCCTGAGCCCCGGTGACCCCGGAATCCTTTACAGCCTGTTCCGAGCGTATCGCCTGAACGGCCGGAACGAGGAGGCCCGGGATGTTCTGGACCGGCTGGCGGAGCACCGCGAGCGGGCCGACCGTTCGCGCAGGCATTCCCTTCGAGCCAGCGAGCTGAACAACGAAGGAGTACGCCTCGAGGAGGGCGGAGAGATTCGGGCGGCGGTTGGGAGGTACCGGGAAGCGCTCGATCTGGACCCTCTGCAGACCGTGTTTCGGCGGAACCTCGGTCTGGCCCTCTGCCGTCTGGGACTCTGGGATGAGGGCCTCAGGGAGTTGCGGGAGGTGCTGGAACTGGACCCCGACGACGGGGACGCCACGCGAGCCTACTATATCGCTCTGGAAATGGTAGCCGCCGGGGAGGCCGAAACGGGGGCGGAAAGTACGGGCAGGCTCCCGGATCCGGAGTAGAGATCCCGCCGACCCCTACTGGCGTGGGGGGCTCGTTCGCCGGGTCCCCGGGTTGACTCGGACACTCCCGGGTCGGTCGTTTTCCCGAATTGAGTTCTTACACGATTTTTCTATTGACGCGGGAAAAGGCCCTGTGCTAATAAGACAGTTATCGTTTACTTTATCGTATCCTGCACTGCGAAAGTTACCGCAAATTGACTCGCGGCGCGGAGCGAGGCGGCTGACCAAACGAGTCAGGGGGACGTATGAACTGGAAACTGAGATCCTTTCTATGGTTGGTGGTTTTTTGGGTGGCGCTGGCTTCCCAGGCGTCGGGCCAGACGTCGTTCGGAAGCATCAACGGGACGGTGAGGGATGAGACCGGCATGCGTATTCCCGGCGCCGAGGTCATCCTGGTCAATATGGCGACGAACGTTCGAACCGATGCCATAGCGAACGACAGCGGCTTCTTTCAGATCGTGAACGTGAGGCCCGGAACCTATACGCTCTCGGTCGAACTGCCGGGATTCAAGACGGCGCGAACGCCGCCGTTCATCGTCGGCGTCAACGAGTCGGTGACGCAAAACGTCACCCTCGAGGTCGGCGAGATTACGGAGGTGGTGGAAGTCGTCGCCGGCACCGACGTGTTGCAGACTTCCTCCGCCGAACTGGGGAACGTAGTCGAGGAGCAGGTCATCCGCGAACTTCCCCTTCAGGGACGTAACTTTACGCAGTTGTTGCTTCTGACTCCGGGAGTCAATCCGATTTCCACGGCCCAGGGCCCGCAGTCGGAGCTGGGATTCGGAACGGAGGGGAATTCGGGAGTGCCCGGTTCCGCCATCGTCAACGCCTCCATCCAGGGGCAACAAAACCGTTCCAAGGTCTACTACATGGACGGGATCATAAACACCAGCGTGCGGGCGGGAACCTACGTCGCCTTGCCGGATATTGACTCCCTGCAGGAGTTCAAGGTGCAGTCGCATAACGACAGGGCCGAATACGGCGGCGCCACGGGCGGAGTCATCAACATGGTCTCGAAATCGGGGACCAACCGGTTGCGCGGCTCGGTCTTCGAGTTCGTTCGCAACGACATGTTCGACGCGCGCAATCCCTTCCGAGACGAGTTTCGAGACAGCCCTCCGGTCTTCCGACAGAATCAGTTCGGAGCCAATATTGGAGGCCCGGTTATCAGGGACAAGACCTTCTTCTTCTTCGGTTACGACGGGTGGCGTTATCGCGACGTGGCGGACATTCGCCACACCGTTCCGACGGGGAGGGAACTTGATGGCGACTTCTCGCAAACCTTTCACGGGAGAACGATCTACAATCCATTCACGACTCGAGTCGAAGAGGGGCGACTGGTGCGCGATCCATTTCCAAACAATCAGATCCCGCAAGACCTGATCTCGCCATTAATGCAGGGGTTCCTTAAGACCTTCATGGTTCAACCCAATGTCCCCGGCGACATCTCGGACAATTTCCGGACCGAGCGTGCGCAAAAGAGCGATTCGAATTCGTTTCAAATCAGGCTGGATCACCACTTCGGGCAGCAGGACAACCTCTTCTTTCGATGGACCGAACGGAGGATCAACAACTTCATACCGGTCGGAGATCGGGGGTTCCGGACCCCCGAGGCCATCAACCGGAACTTTGGAGGCGGCTGGTTCCACTCCTTCTCGCCGAGTCTGATCCTGGAGGTCCGCGGCGGCAAGGCGACTCAGCCGACGGAGGACGCGCCCTTCGAGCACGAAGCGGGAGGCGAGATACTCCGGCAACTGGGAGTTCCGGAGATAGACCGCTTCGCCGGCTACACCATCGGCGGTCTGAGCCCGTGGGGTGTTCCCACTTTAGGTGTCCAAGGTCCCCGCCCTCGAGGAAATCCGAACTGGAACGCCGCCACCGACATGACGTGGCTGCGCGGCAACCACAACTTCAAGGTGGGCTTCCAGTACCTGGAGATCGCGCGGGATCAGAGAAACCAGTTCGGACAGATCAACTTCGGGACGGAGCAGACCCGTAATCCGCAGAATCCCGGCACCACTGGAGACGGGCTTGCGTCGGCCCTGTTGGGAATCCCCGCACGAATCCAGGGATTCGTCCATGAGTTGGGCTCGATCGATTTCAAGACCGCCACCTGGTCAACCTATTTCCAGGACCAGTGGAAGCTGAGACCCCACGTTACATTAACTTACGGTCTTCGTTACGACTACATCACGAAGGCCACCGGCGAGGGCTTGCAGAGCGGCCCTGACTTGAAGACCGGCGAGTGGCTACTCGCGCTGGAGAGAATGCCCGATGTCTGCGCGGGGCAAGCGCCCCCTTGTCTCCCGGCACCCCTCGAGCAGATCCCCTTCTCCAACCTCATCCGCGTCACGGGGGAGCCGTTCTCCATCATCCGGCCCATCAAGGACAACTGGGGGCCGCGAGTGGGTTTGGCCTGGCAGATGAACGACAACACCGTCCTGCGAACCGGCTACGGTCTGATGTGGGATTCCATGGTATCGAGAAGCCAGTACGCGCAGCACCAGTTCGAGAGTTGGGGTTGGCCGCAATTCTCCGGCATCGACACCGGCGACATCAATCGTGAGGGAGAAACCATCCAGACGCTGGCAGACGTCGGAAGTCTGCCCTTCGTTCTGCCCTCGCCCCATCCCTGGAACAGTGGCGGCTGGTTCAACGATCCGGAGCGCAAGAATGCCTATTCTCACCAGTGGCATGTGGAGATCCAACGGGAGGTGACCAGAGCCCTGATGCTGTCGGTCGGTTACGTGGGCAGCGTCAATGGCCGGTTAGAGTATGCCGGTTTCGCCTCGGGGGCCGCACAGCCCGGAGTGGAACCCGGTACCGGTCGTAGGCTTCTGCCGGAGGAAAGGAACCAGTTGCGTCCCTGGCCGCATCTCACGGGGGGGTTCCGGTACTCGGAAGACATCGGCATATCCAACTACAACTCGTTCCAGTTCAGGGCACAGCGGAGGTTCTCGGACGGTCTGGCAAGCGTTCTTTCCTACACCTGGTCAAAATCCATCGACACGAGCAGCGGCTGGTTCCTGGCCGAGACGGGAGCCGGCCACCGGGATTCCAACATCCAGAACTACTGGGACCCGGACTCCAACCGTGGTGTATCGGGGTACGACGTACCTCATTTGGTCACTTGGGCCACGGTGTGGGAGATTCCTGCCGGGAGAGGAAAGCCTTGGCTCAACGAGGGCCCGGCTTCCTGGATTCTGGGTAACTGGCAGATGAACTGGATGTTCCTTGCGCGATCCGGACAACCGGTGAATGTTGGAATAAACGGGGACATCGCCAACATTGGGGTCAACAACACGATCCGGCCCAACCTTGTTGGCAACCCGAACGCGTCCAATCCCACGGCCCAGCAATGGTTCAACGCGAATGCTTTTGAGATTCCCGTCAACGACTTCGGGAGCGCCGGGCGGAATATCGTCCGCGGTCCCGGCTTCTGGAACCTTGACTTCGGGTTGCAGAGGAACGTGCCCGTTACGGAGGGAACGCAGCTGCAGCTTCGCGTGGAGGCCTTCAACATCTTCAACCACATGAACCTGGGCCATCCGCAGGGTCGGTTCGATCTACCCACATTCGGTCAGATTACGTCCCTGGCTGCTCGCCCGAGGCAGATGCAGTTCGGGTTCCGGTTCCTGTTCTAAACGGCCGAAGCGGTACGGCTCGGAGGCGGTTTGACGGCGACGCGAGATCTCCCTCGCGTGGCCGTTTCTTGAATCCGTAACGTCGATTCCGACACTTGACGAGGCGCTCGTGAAAGGGAGGCACCGTGAAAGTACCTCACGAAAGACTTGTATTACCTCTCATCGGTCTCACCGCGCTGGTCCTCCCGGCTTCGATCCCGGCGGGATTCGCGCAGGACGCCGGAGACCAGCTGGTCCGGCGGGCGCAGCGGGTTCAGATGGAGCGGATCGAGGTGGCCGGCCCGGACGGCACCGTCCGGATCGCGATTTTGCCGAACGCCGAGCGGTTGACCTACGAGGTGACGTTGGGCCGGGCGACCCTCGTCGAGCCTTCGCCGCTGCGGATGCTGGTGGACGGCATGGATCTATCGGCCGGAGTCGGCCTGCGGGGCGTCGAGCGCTACGAGGTGGACGAGACCTATCCATGGCACGGTGCGCGCTCTGTTGCGGTCCACCGAGGCAACGGGATCCGGATCGAGCTGGAGCACGACCTTAGCTTCCTCAACTACACACTGGAACTCCGGGCCTACGGCGACGGGGTCGCCTTCCGCCACGTCATTCCCGGCGACGAAGGCGAATCGCGCGTGCCGGAAGAGCTCACCAGTTTCATCCTCCCCGCCGGCGCCACGGTCTGGTACCACGACCTTGGAAACCATTACGAGTCGCCCTACGAGCGGAGGGACGCCTCGGAGGTCGGAGCCGGGGAATGGGCCGGTCCGCCCGTAACTTTCCGGTTGTCCGACGGTGGGGGCTACGGCGCGATCACCGAGGCCAACCTGGCCGGCTTCGGAGGCATGGCGCTGGAGGCCGATGGTAGGCGGGGCTGGATCGTGGGTCTGGGCCACCGCCAGCCGCTCAACTATCCCTTCGCCCTGCGCTTCGGACGGGAGGAGGGCCGGAGGCTGGCGCGGCCGGCGGCCGTTCGCGGAACGATCGACACCCCGTGGCGGGTGATCTCCGCAGCCCGCGACCTGAATGGACTCGTCAACAGCGACATCGTCCACAATCTCTCCGAGCCGCCCGATCCGCGCTACTTCCCGGACGGCGTTGAAACGGAGTGGATTCGGCCGGGACGGGCCGTGTGGCGTTATCTGGACGGCGGCGAGAACACGCTGGAGGGGATGAAGGAGTTCGCCCGGCTGGCCGGCGCACTAGGCTTCGAGTACAACCTGATCGAGGGTTTCTGGACGCGCTGGAGCATGGAGGAGCGTCGGGAGCTGGCGGAGTACTCGCGCGAGCGCGGCGTCGGCGTCTGGTTCTGGCGGCATACCCGTGAACTGCGCACGCCGGAGGCCCGCCGGGAGTTCTTCGCCATGTGCCGCGATCTGGGCGTCGTCGGCGCGAAGTTGGACTTCCTGGACCACGAAGCGAAGGAAGTCGTGGATCTCTACGAGGAGCTCTTGCGGGTCGCCGCCGAGCACCGGGTGCTGGTCAACTTTCACGGCGCCAACAAGCCGACGGGCAGGCAGCGAACCTGGCCCAACGAACTGACCCGCGAAGGGGTCTACGGTCTGGAGTACGGAAGGACCGAAGCCTGGGCGCGCCACAACACTATCCTGCCCTTCACCCGTATGCTGGCGGGTCCCGCCGACTACACGCCCATCCACTTCGGCGACCGCCGCCGGGAGACCTCCTGGGCGCACCAGATCGCCTCGGCGGCCATTTTGACCTCCCCGTTGCTCGTTTTCGCGGCACACCCGCAAAGCATTCTGGACAATCCCGCCGTCGAGGTGATCCGAAGTATCCCCAGCGTCTGGGACGAGACCGTCGTGCTGCCGATCTCCGAGATCGGGGAGATCGCCGCCTTCGCCCGCCGCGCCGGCGACCGGTGGTTCCTGGCGGTGATGAACGGCCCGGAGGCACGAACCGTGCGGGTCCCCCTCGCGTTCCTGACGGCCGACCAGACCGGGGCCCTACTGGTGCGGGACCGGATGGACGATCCCGCGGCGGTGGAAATCGAAGAGTCCACCCTCGGGCGCCTCGATGCGGTGCAGATCAACCTCCGTGCCAGCGGCGGCTTCATCGGGATGTTTGGGGAATAGTGTCTATAGGCGATTCTCGAACTGATCGAACGGCCGCCGAAATGACCCGGATCGGCATAGAGAAGAAGGCTTATGGACTAAGACCGCAAGAATTGAACAGAACCAGCCCTGCCGCCGCCCCCGGCAACTTACCATTCGACATCGGGCTCTATGTCGACCACCTCGGTGTCCCAGTCCACGGTGACCGTCGTCCCATCGGCGAACGTGGTCCGCTCCCGGCGGCGGTCTTCGTCCAGGAATTCGTGATTCACCATTTCTTGGAGACCCAATCTAAGAGTCGTGGCCCTGTCTCCTTGCCCGCCACCGTTTACTTGCGATAAAGTAAACGATAACTATCGCGCACCTCCAAAACACAAGTGCTTTTCTTCGGCGGCTCGAGGGGCGGTGGGGAGGCTGGGTTTGATCGGTTAGTCGAAGGAATCGATTGAGGGCACGAAGGCCGCGACGCGAGCGAGCGGGAATTCTTGACGAGTATTCCGGAAGCATGCTAAAGAGGGGTGTCGGTAAACGATTACTTTAACGCAAATAACCCGTTTCCGCCGTCGGGTTGCATTTGGGAGCGCCCCGTTTCGGGACCATCGGAGATAGTCTGATGAGGCGTCACTTCCTGACCTTGATCGCCGCCACCTTAGTGTTCACCATGGCCCCCGAAGCGATAGCCTCCCTTCCGCAGCGGGAATCGGATGCAGTGCGCTTGCGGGAGGAGGGACTCGATCCCTTCCGACAATGGCTCGACGAGGATGTCCTCTACATCATCACGGCAGAGGAGCGGTCCGTTTTTGAGAGTCTTACCACAGCGGAGGAAAGGGAGCACTTCATCGAGCAGTTCTGGCGCCGCCGCGACCCGGACCCGGCCACGGAGGCCAACGAGTTCAGGGAGGAGCACTATCGGCGGATCGCCTACGCCAATGAGCGCTTCTCGAGCGGTTCTCCGGGATGGAAGACCGACCGCGGACGCATCTACATCATCCACGGACCTCCCGACGGAACGGAACGCCACGCCGCCGGGGGCCCCTATATCCGGCGTCCGGAGGAGGGGGGAGGCGCCACGACCACCTACCCGTTCGAGCGATGGTGGTATCGCCATATGGAGGGACTCGGTGAGGTGGAACTGGAGTTCGTGGACCCTTCGTTTACCGGCGAGTACCGTCTGGCCATGGACCCGGTTGAAAAGGATGCCCTGAAATTCATTCCGGGCCTCGGCCTGACGGAGTCCGAACTCTTGGGTGAGACGACCAAGGCGGATCGCCCCTACTATTTTTCGGGTGCCTACGAAAATCGGATCCACTATCATTTCGGCTACGAGAACGATCCCTTCCGCCGCCTGGAGAGATTCTTCGGTTCCCAGCGACCGCGGCCGATCCAGTATCGGGACCTTCAGCAGGTGGTCGACGTCGACATCACCTACGAGGCCATTCCGTTCAGGGTGCGCGCCGATTATTTTCGTCTCGATGATCGACGGGTTCTGGTTCCGATCACGGTCGAACTCGACAACCGGGAGCTCACTTTCACGAAGGAGGGCAATGGTCGGGTCGCCCGGGTGGCGATCTACGGCATCGTCACCAGCATTACCGGCCAAGTGGTCAGCGAGTTCGACGACGACCTGGTGAGTCCCCACGCCGCGGGTTCGTCCGAGCCGAGCCTGCGGATGCGCTCGGCGTATCAGAAGCTACTCTTGCTGGATGGCAAGTTGCGGTACCGAATCGACTTGGTGGTCATGGACGTCCACAGCGGAAAGATCGGGGTAGAGCGTCGGGCGATCACTCCTCCGCGTTTCGACCGGGGGACGCTCGCGTCCAGTTCGCTGGTGTTGGCCGATGTCATTTTCCTGCCCGAAGACCCCAAGCCGGGTGAGATGTTCCTTCTGGGAGATGTCAAGGTGCGTCCCAATGTGAGGAGGGCGTTTCCCCGCAACAATCCGATCGGCGTTTATCTTCAGCTTTACAGCGTTGCTTTCGACGAGACCACATTTTCTCCCTCGCTTCGGATCGCCTACCGGCTTCTCCGGGACGGGGAACCGATCTGGGAAGAAATCGATGAAGGGGGGGTATCCCTCCAGTACGCCTCGCCGGAGCGCGTCGTCCTGATCCGGGGCGTTCCCACCGGAGAACTGGCTCCGGGATTCTACCGGATTCAGGTGGAAGTCCGGGACGGGATCGGCGACCGGTCGATTTTGGCCGAGGACGAGATCGAAATCGAAGCGCCGCTCCATGTGGCCCGGCGGTAGTTCTCGATCTTTCCTGTAATCTTCCGTACGGCGCGAGTTGGGGCCATCTACTGAAGTGAGACGAATGGTTGAAGCCTTCACCCCTCGGGTTGCCGAACGGACGCGTCGAGCCAGTCCCGGATGTCGCGGTAGTTCTTGCCGGCGTCGGTCTGTCCGAGGA
>CAYRCA010000036.1:0-15486 GCA_964422565.1 uncultured Acidobacteriota bacterium
GTTCCCGCACGTTCCATCATTGCACAATCCGTCGATTCCGCAACCGTTTCCGCGACCCTTTCGGGACTGCGGCCGTCGAAACCCGCTTTTCCGACCGCCCCGCGGAAGGACGCGATCGTTCCCGCGGCCGCCCCGCGGCGGACTTCCGAGCACGCTTTTCCGAGATCCCCTGGGATATGCTTGGCCCGTCGATCGGCATCCCTCCAAAGGTCGTCGGGGAAGCGGCGGAATCGTCCCCGGCGGGCCCGGCCCCTATCCGGGCGGCCTCGGCGGCGTCTTGCGGAGGCCTGTCGACCATGAAGGTGAGGCGTGTCGAGGACCGCATCCCGATGAAGGTGAGGAGCGCGACGAAGAGTGTTGGGAACTGTCCCCTGCGCTCAGACGGCTCAACGATTTGGGGACTGTCCCCAGTACTCTCGCCAGTACTCTCGACAGCTCAACGGTGCGGGGACTGTGCCCGCACTCGCGAACGCTCGGTGAGCCCCGCATTGTTGATCCCTGAGCAACCAATGGGGAATGCTGTGGGGGAATGGGGACAGACCCCGCATCCCCGCATCGCATCCCCGCATCGTTGCGCCGTGGCCGACCGATGGGTGCGACCAATGAAGGCGACCAATGGGGACAGTCCCCGTGTCGTTCCCGTCGGGTCGCTCCTCTCTTGAACGGGATGGCCGCCGACATGGCGATCCCGCCGGGGATTCCGGCGGTCGCGGAGGAATGAGCACCGATGAGTGAGCACCAGGCTGTGGTCAAGTGGGAGCGAAAAGGGGCGCTGTTTACCGACAACCGGTACAGTCGCGAGCACGTGTGGAGTTTTGACGGCGGGATCGAGGTTCGCGCTTCGGCCTCACCCGGGATCGTCCCTCTTCCCCTGTCGGTCGCGGAGGCGGTGGATCCGGAGGAGGCCTTCGTGGCGTCGCTGGCCGCCTGCCACATGCTCTGGTTCCTCTCCATCGTCGCCCAAAGGGGGTTGGTTGTGGAAAGCTATTTCGACGAGGCCGTGGGTGCCATGGGGAAGAACGCCGCGGGTAACGCCGCGATGACGCGGGTTACCCTGAGGCCGCGGGTGAAGTTCGGAGGCGAGCGGCCACCTTCGGAGGCCGAGCATCGAGAACTGCATCGCAAGGCGCACGAGCGGTGTTTCTTGGCCGAGTCCGTCAAGACCGAGATCCGGTGCGAACCCGTCGTGTTGCGGGAATAGTGCGGCCTCGTTGTGTCGGGGTGGGCAAGAAAGGCGCCGGGGTGTGGGGCACAGTCCCCGAGTTGCTTCGCCGATGACCTGGCATCCAGCCTTCGGCGTCTGGCGGAAGCGGCTTCAAGGGTCCACGATATTGAATGCGCGTCCCTTCTCCGGGCAGACCAAGATGGCGAGATCGCGCATCGCGTGCCCCGGTCCGAGCGAACTGACCGCCCAAAGGAGTCTCATTGACTCCCCCTTCCGTCGCGAGCCGTCGGGCCCGCAAGCTCGGTCCGGGATCCGATGTTGTCTCTTAGTTCCCGGGGCGCCCACCAGGTGGGTTTCAAAAGGCGGGGAGAGAAAAGCCTTTCCGCCTGGTCGGTGAAGTGGGGTGAATCGGGACGGTCGCTTTGTCCAATGGGCGCCGCGGTCCAGCTCCGGATAGGGGAGCTGAGCACAATCACCTGAATCGACGTCTGCCCCGCCTGGCCCCAGTGGGTCCGGTCCTCGCGGGGAGGGCCGAAAGAGATGCTGCGCAGGGTGGAGGTTCCAAAATTGCCTCCGCCCTCGACCGGCCAGGAACGATCCCCGCGCCCCACCCGAAAAACCTCTCCATACGTCACGTCCAGGCGGCCGAAGTCGCGGTTGAGGTTCCTCATCGCATCGGCGAAGGCTTCCGCGAAGATCCGCAGTTCCCGGTCGTCGAATCGCGGGTCCCACTCGGACGGGCGCAGCGGGGTCAGGAAGAAGTCGTCGATACGACCGGCCCAATCGGCCGCCCTCTCTCCACCGATTTCACCCAGGTGCCGGCGCCATTGGTAGTAGCGCAGCGCGGGAATCGAATTGCTTGACAAAGCCTGATCCCAAGACAGAACGTCGTCGATGGCGGCGCCGTACTCGGCGACGGACGCGAATTCTTCCCCGAATCGCTTGTGCGCCAGAGCCAGGACTTCGAGCCAACGGTCGGCGCCGTAAGGGCGAATATCCAGGGCGTATGCGATGGCGTCCTCGACGCTCACCGACGCGTTGCCGTGCAGAAGTTCCACGGCGCGGGCACCCCGCTGATTGTTCCAACGACCACTCGGATCTCCGTGGCTGCGGTCGCTGAAGATGTAATCCGGATATCCATCCGGCGTCAGGGGGCTGTCGACCATCATCGCGTCGGGAGGGGTGTTGCAGTTCTGCATGTATCCCTGGGGCGGGTTCAGGACCTGTACGAGGTCCGGGGTCGGATGCAGCCCGATCCACTCCGTGTCGGAGGTCGATCCGTCGACCGGAAGCGACCAGTCGTAACCCTCGGGCCGCACCGGAACCCGGCCCGTCCGTTGGTAGTAGATCTTTCCCTTCGTGTCGGCCACCATGATGTTCTGTGGAAAGAACTGCAGGGTCTCAAGCGCCCGTACCGCCGCTCGATAATCCTCCCCGAAACCAAGCTGGAACCAAGCGTCCAAAGCGCGGACCTCGCGCGCGTAGGTGGTCTTCAGCGCGTAGGCCTTACCGTCGCCGGACGCCACCACTGGTCCATGGTGGCTCTCCCGGATGGTCAATGGGCTGCGCCCCAATCCGGCCACCTCGATCTCCACCTCTCGAGACGTGAGTTCGCGCCACTCGCCGTCGTAGAGATATCGCTCGGGATCGTCCTCCTTCAATGTGAGGTCGTAAATGTCTGCGGTGTCGGGTCCTCCGGTCGTCATCGCCCAAGCCAAATGCTGATTATGCCCGAGGCCGATTGCGGGGAACCCCGGCAGGGTGAAGCCGCTGCCGACGAGGTCGCCCGCGTGGATCCGGAACTCCCAGAACCGGGAGGCCCCCCACCAGGACAGGTGGGGGTCCACCAACAGGATGGCCGCGGCCTCCGCCGAGCGCTCCGGCGCGACCGCCCATTGGTTGGATCCGCGCAGGGCCCGCTGGAAATCGGGGGCCAAGCCGGCCCGTCGAAGGTCACCGAAGCCGTCGTCGATGGACCAGGAGAAGAGAAAGAGGCGGCCGAACGCGTGGACCATCGCCTCGTCGACCTGTCGCTTTCCCCACCACTCGGGTACATCCGCCGGATGCGCTTGGTAGTAGTCGTTGACTCCCCGGACGAAAGCTCTCACCAGTCGACGCGATCGCCCGCTCAACTGGCCCATTCGTTGCCTCGAGATCCCGTAGTTGTCCCACAAGTGTGCCATCAGGTCCGATCGCAGTCCGGCGGGTCCCTCGACCGAGGCGAGCTCCCCCATGCCCCGCAGAAAGTTCTTCAGCAACTCCTCCGGCCGATCCTCCGCTTGGGCCCATCCCACGGCATAAGCGCCCTGTTCGGCTGTGGGGGCATAGATGTGGGGCACGCCCCAGGTATCCCGGTAGACCACCACTTTTCCCAAGTCGGCGCCGCGCCCGGGAAGCTCCCGGTCCGGCGCGTTGCAGGCCGACGCCCCCGCCCAGATGGCCAGAGCCAAACCCAAGAGCCGCGTCGGGGTTATCCGCATGAATCCACGCTTTCCTTTCCAAGCCTCCGAAGCCGTCGCCGCCAGCCAGCTGATTATCCTGCGGAGCATCGCACGTTTTTCCACCGTCCGCCAGTCCGAACGAGGCCGAGCCCGCTCGTCCGCGCTGGAAACGCGCCAGGCACGGTCCCGGCGCGTACCCCCACAAGGACCCCCCGGCGGTGAGCTTCCGGAGGAGCCCCAGCCCACCTATCCGGTCAAACCAGCTGCGCAAAGTTGGCGGGGGACGGGAGCCGGAGCGGGTCCGTCGAAGGGCGACTTGGACGAGGAGGAACCCAGGCTTCTTGATTCGGCACACCCCGGAGAGAGGCGGCAGTGGTTTAAGATAGTGGATAGGTGAGAATCTCTGGTGTTCGTGGGTCCGCCGGCCGAAAGATTGAGGACACGCGACCGGAGGCCACTGTTGGCGGCGTCTGGCTCAATTCCACCGATTGCCCGCATTTTGGCCGTCTGGCTCGCTTCAAGCCGGCGACCTCGAACGCAGAAAGGGTTTGGATCTATGAAACGATTGGCTCTGGGACTCTTGTTGGCAGGGTTCGCCGTTCTGGGCGCCGTTGAGGCCAGCAGCATGACCTTGCACGTCCTTCGTTTCGCCGAGGGGCGGGAGGTTAGATTCACCATGCTGCCGACCCGGCGGATCGGTGAGGGCCAAATGGAGGGAAGGGTTCGGTACGACGACCGTCGAGCCAGGATCGACCTCCGGTACGAGAACATCAAGCCCGCCGTCCTCTTCGCCGGTGATGTCACCTGTTACGTTGTCTGGGCGGTCAACCGGGACGGCGCTCCGCAGAACCTCGGCGAGTTTTGGGTCGATCCCGACCGGGACTCGGGCCGGGTGGAGTTTTCCACCGGGCTTCGCAACTTCGCCTTAGTGGTGACTGCTGAGGCGTACTACCAGGTCGACCGCCCCTCGGAGTTGGTGGTGTTCTGGAACGATCGCGTGGCCAATCCGCCGGTTGAGGTCGACGAGTTCTTCTACACCGCCTTCGAGGAGGCGCCCAAGTACGACGTCGAAACGCTGGCCAGGGTGCGCTACGACGGCAGGAAACCCCTGGACCTGGTGCAGGCGGAGAAGGTTTTCGAGATGGCCCGCAACGTGGGGGCGGAGCGTCACGCGCCCGACCTTTTCGATCAGGCGGCCATCGCCTTGGAGCAGGCGACCATCATGTACGAGCGTTCCCGGGACCGTGGGGCGGAGCGCTTCTCGCGCCGCTCCGCCGCGGCCTCCAATGAGGCGATCCGCCTCAGTCTGCGCCGAATCGAGGTGGAACGCATGGACGCGCTTATCACCCAGCGGCAGCGGGAAATGGTGGATCTCGAGCAGCGAGCCGAACAGGCGGAAACGACGTTGCGTCGCATTTCCATCGAGCGGGAGGCGGCCTTGGCCAGCGTGGATGAACTCTCGCGGCAAATGGAGACCCTGCAGCAGGCGCGGACCAGTCTTGAGGAGCAGACCGCGCGTCTGCGGCGCGAGCGGGACCAGATGCGGCAGTCGATCCAGGAGTTGCGCGTGGAGAGGAGTCAGCTCCAGTCCCGCCTTCAAGACGCTCTGTCCATGGTGGCGGATACCCGGGAGTCGGCCCGCGGGTTCATCGTGAACCTACCCGATATCCTGTTCGACGTGGGACAGGCCACCCTGCGGCCCGACGCCCGGATGGCGCTGGCCAAGCTGGCCGGCATTCTGCTCATCATGCAGGACCTCAATCTGCGCATCGAGGGTCACACCGACTCCACCGGTTCGGCGGAGCTCAATCAGCGCCTTTCGGAGCGCCGCGCCGAAGCGGTGTTCGATCTGCTCGCCGGGGAGGGCATCAGCGCGAACCGAATCACACGATTCGGCTATGGGCTTGAACGCCCGATCGCGGACAACTCCACGGCGCAGGGCCGGCAGCGCAACCGCCGCGTCGAGATCATCATCGCGGAGGGTGTGATCCGCGAGGAGAGTTGACTTCCATTGCTTCGCTATTCGACCGCCTGTCGAGCGTTGACGCGACCGTGGCTGAAGAACGCGTCGACCCCCGGCGCCCCCAGATCGTCCGCCGAGTTGCTCAGAATGATCCGAAGCTGTCCTCCATTCAAGATACCTTCGGTTTCGCCGTCGATCAGGGCGGCGACTCCGGAGACGAGGGGCGCCGCCACGCTGGTGCCGTCGCCCGCAAGGAAGGAAATCCCGTCACCGCAATCGAAGAATATGCTGAATCTCGAACAGGCACCCATTACGAGTCCCTGCAAAGGGGGGGCCAGAAAGCAACCGGATATAGGCGGCGGGGGATTGTCGAAGTCTCCGCCCGGAGCACCCACCCAGGTGCTCGACCGACCGAAGTTTGAGTACCCCGCCAAAGTGTCGTCCCAGCCGGTAGCGTACACCGCGATTCCCGCGCCCGACTGTGCGGGTACCCAGGCAGTGTCGCGGTCCCGGTCCATATTGACGGCCTCGTTGCCCGCCGCCGACACGACGAGCTTACCGCGCGCGACGGCGTAGTTCACCGCCCTGTTCATCGCCGCAACCAGAAGGCCGCCGCCGACGGCCCGTTTGGGAAAACCGGCGCCGAGACTCATGTTGATGACATCGACGTCCGGCAGTTCGGCGGCGTAGAGGATACCGGAGATAATGTCGCCGAAAGTTCCCGATCCGACGCAGTTCAGGACTTTTACCGCCACGATCCGTGTCAGCGGCGCCACCGCGGCGATTCCCAGCCCGTTGGACGTGATCTGACTGGCATGGATTTAGCGTTCCGGAACCACACGTGGTCGCGTCGGGGCGGAACCAACCGGCACTGGGCCTATGATGCCGGATATTTCGTTCCCACCCGCCACCGGGAGTGGGATCTATATTGCGGCGGGCAACCCAGTATTCACCGAACCGGCCCCGGGCAGCGGTCGAACCAGGCGAGGGTCTCCTTGATGTACTCGTTCCGGGGAGGGATGTGGTCGGTGTCGTAGAGAGCCACTCAACCCGACGCCACCGCTCACGGTCCACAGCCCGGATTCCTCGGACGGGCGCGCATCCAGGGGTGGCTTTTCGACTTGGGCATGTTTCCAGGGCTTGCGTTGTCCCGCCAACCCGGCTCGTGGGTTCGGCGGCTCGGTCGGAGACATCACGTCGCCGCCGCCCGCTGCTATCATTTCTCGGTGACCCGCGAGTCCCCCGAATCGATTAAGCCGGGCTGGTGGCGGCCTTCAACTGCTTGGACACTTCTGATCGCCCTGGCTATTGTGTGCGTTGCGGCGGTGACCCTCCTTACCCTTGGCCGAACCCCGTGGGGGCCGGGTGGAGTTCCGGGCTTATGGACCCAGGACGCCTGGGCTCGCCACACCTCACAGCGGTTGGCGGATCCCTACTCCTTTACCCATGTGATCCATGGAATCGGCCTTTACGCCCTTCTCAGTCTGCTGACCGGAACCCTTTCCCTGCGGGTGCGCTTTCTCGTGGCGATCGCTCTCGAATCGGCGTGGGAGGTGTTCGAAAATACGGACTTCGTGATTCGCCACTACCGTGAGGTTACCGCATCGTTGGACTATTACGGCGACAGCGTTCTAAATTCGGTGGGTGATATTCTGGCCGCCGCCGTTGGTTTTTCCCTCGCCGCCTTCCTTCCTGTCCGTGTGACCGCGATTCTCGTGCTCACGATCGAGGTGGTGCTGCTCCTCTGGATTCGTGACAGCTTCTTCCTGAACATCCTCATGCTGGCGGTTCCAAGCGAGGCGATCAGGGAATGGCAATTGGGACTTTGACCTGTTTGCGGCTTTGCCGGCTAGCCAATCCGCATGAATCGCGCCGTTAGAGACGCCCCGGGAACGCGGACTACATCGGGACGGAGATAGGCTCCTCCAATCGCACCATGAGAGGCGCTTCCACCGGGAGTTCCACCTGTTCCCCTTTGGTGGCGATAAAGGTTCCCCCGCCAGCCAAGGCTCCCTTGCCGCCTTTGAGGATTCCGCCGATCACGGCGCCGATGCCGGCGCCGATGCCGATCTCCCCGAGGTCCTCCCTGATGCTCTCTTCGCCCTCGAGCTCCCCGCCTTCCGCAGTGATTGTCCCTTCGAGGGGAATGGACTCGCCGTTTACGGTCATCGAAGTCGGTTGCAGGACCAGTTTTCCCGGCCTCTGAGGCCGCGCCGCCCGAACCACTTCGGTGACCTCGCCATGAATGACCGCACCTTCGGGAATCGCCTCTCCGGATTCGGTGACCACCGGCTGGGAGACGATCAGGTCGAACTGATCGCCCACCTGCGACTCCCCCGAATCGAGGCGGTCTCCTAGCCTGACCTGGATCGTCGTGCCCGACGGCAACTCGGCGCGCCGCGCTTCGGCCCCCAGAGCCAAACAACCGTACCGGACGGCCTCGTCGAGACCGATGCCGCTGATTGAGCGGAGGTGTCGGGTTTTGGAGATGGATCGCGGAGCAGGCGGAATCGGACAGGGGATAATCTCCCCCATTTCCCGTCTGGTGGCCCAGGAAATGATCCATCCGAAACGTTGCCTCCTCGGGAAACGCCCGGTGGCCGCTCCAGCAGGAGATCCCTGTCCCGCCCGGGAAGGTCCCCGGCGTGGAGGTCCGGCGCGTCGGCCGCGACCCTGTTGGACACGCCTTGCGAGCGCGAAATATACTCCCCCCGGAAACGCAAACATCTATCCGAAGCGGCGCCTTGAAAGTTCCGGATCACACTTCGAAGCCTTGGGAAATCGGCAGGGCAGACGGTCTCTTGTTGTTGACGGCCATCCTTTGGGGGGTCAACTTCTCGGTAGTGAAGTTCGCACTGGCGGAGATCCCGCCGTTGGTCTTCATGGGGCTGCGTTTTCTCGTCGCGTCGTCTACGATGCTGACCCTCACCCTGGCTGCCGGGTATCGGCTCGACTTCGAACGTCGCCACATCCCCTATTTGATTGTCTTGGGCCTGCTGGGGAACACGGCCTATCAGCTGCTGTTTGTCTTCGCCATTTCACTGACCACTGCTGAGAACACCGCTCTGATTCTCGCAACGGCGCCTGCCTGGGTAGCTTTGATCGGCACCCTCCTGGGTGCGGAATGGGTGCGGAGAATGGGTTGGCTGGGAATCGCTCTTTCTCTGGCCGGCATCGCGCTGATCGTCGGCGGGAGTGATCGTTTGGCCCAGTTCCCGTTTGGGGGATCGAGTCTGCGGGGAGATCTCCTGATGCTGGGGGGTACGCTCTGCTGGGCCCTCTACACGCTGATGGTCCGGCCCATGACCCGTCGCTATTCCTCGGTGTCGGTCACCAGCTTCAGCACGGCGATGGGTACGATCCCGTTGGTATTGGTCGGAATCCCGACTATGGTCGATCTCGACTGGACGGCCATAACGGCTGCCTCCTGGGCGGCCATGATCCTTTCGGGGATCTTCGCGATCGGGTTTGCCTACTTCTTTTGGAATTATGGGGTGGCCCAGCTGGGAAGCGCGCGCACGTCGATCTACTCGAATCTCTCCTTGCCCGCCGCGTTGGTGACGGCCTGGCTCTGGCTGAAGGAGACCCTGACCCCGATGCAGGCGGTGGGGACGCTCTTAGCCTTGGGGGGCGTCATCCTCGCCAGGCGTTTCACTCGTCCCCACGACCCGCGGGTCTGCGACCTGGGCATTGCGGGTGCCGAAGGCCGGCAAATCGCCGGCTCACCGACGGGAGGCGATGAACCGGCCCGACCCCGGATCCGATGAGCGCACGTTAGCGCTATCAGCCGGCTACGACAAGAGCCGTACGGTTCCCTTCGTCCCGTCGACTTCGACGAGTTCACCGTCGCGCAACTTCGCGACGACCCGGTCGATGCCAACCACGCAGGGCTTTCCGTACTCCCGAGCCACCACCGCGCCGTGCTGCAGCATCCCCCCGACTTCGAGCACCACGGCCGCCGCGTTCACGAACAGCGGGGTCCAGCCCGGGTCGGTGGTGTACGCGACGAGCACGTCCCCTTCCTCCACGGGCTTCTCGTCGGCCCGGTGGAGAACCTTGACCGGACCGGTCACGACGCCGGGCGAGACCGGCATTCCGCTCAGCAGGCCGGGTGAGTCCTTTGTGGGGGGACGCAGTATCCTACCGCGCGAGTCGATCACGGGCGGAAAGAACGTCACCTGCGCGGCCAATTTCGTTCGGAACCGAGTCCGCTCCTCGCGGATCTTCCGCAGGTCCAGGGTGGCGTCGTCGGCCGCCTCCTTCAGGTCGTCGAACGTCAAGTCGAAGACGTGCTCGGCCGCATCGAGTCGACCCTCCCGGGCAAGGCGTCGCCCCTCGGCCAGAGCGCAGATGCGGACCGCGTAGCCGAACTGGACAAGGAGGTGCTTGGGGGTATCGCGGGTACCGGCGAAAAGGTCGTTGATCCGGTAAATCCGGCGCAGCAGCGCCCTTCGCAGCGGGCCCGATCCGCGCATCAGCTCCCGATACGCTCGATGCCGCTCCTCGACGTGGCGCCGGTGTGCGCCCTCCGGATCGAATCCGCCGTCGACGGCCATGAAAGACATCTGCCGCAGAGCGAGGCGCGGGTCGTCCCCGTAGCGCGGGCTCGCCAGGTCCGTTTCCAGCGGCCCGCGGCAGCCGAATCTCGCGACGAACTTATCCCACTCGGCCAGGAACTCCGTCGGCAGTTCGCGGCGCTCGACGCGTTGCGCCAACCGGTCCAGGTCGTCGAAGGCGGCCCGGCCCAACAGCCTGGCCATGCGGTACAGGGCGATCCCCATCTCGACGACGACGTTACCCGGGGCGCCCCGTGTGAGTTTGGCGGCGAGCACCCTCGCCTCGTGGGTATTTACGTGTATCAGGAGGTTCGGCGACAGTATTCCGACGAGGACCATGGGCATCACCGCGTCGAACACCTCCCGCGCCATACGCACTCCGAAGGTGTGTCGAAAATCGTCGGGCGCGGAATCGTCCCCGAGATACTCCCGCAACTCCGATTCGAGGGCGCCGATCTCTCGCCGGTACGCCTGGTGGGCGCGCTCCGGAGACAGAAGGGCTCGGAGTATATTCCGGAAGAAACCGCGGAAGTTCCAGAGGATCCGAGGAATGCGCAAGAGAAGTCGGAAACTCACCCACGGCGGTCGTGTGACCGCGCGGTACCGCTTCGCATCGACGTCGGCCAGGATCTCCGCCATCAAGGCGTCGGTGGGGGCGCCGCTCTTCGATAAAACCCGGGGGCTCGCCAGCCACATCAGGTTGGAGTAGTTCACGTACATCCGGCCGCCCGCGAAGAAGAACAGGGCCTCCTCCGGTGCCACGTCGCGCTTCAGGGGACCGATCCACGACTCCAGGATCGCCGAGAACATTCGCTCCATGTTGTCGAGCCCCAGCGGCGAGATCGGCTCGTTGGTGGTCAGACCTTTCGACAGCGCGGCGTCCCCGTAGAGCCGCCTCCGTTCTCCCGGCCGGGTGATCATTTCGTGGGGGAGCGGCACGTAGGCGGTGATCGGGCGCGCCTGCAGAACATGGAGCTTTCCGTCGGCGTAGGCCCACTCGATGTCTACGGGCGTGCCGTAGAGCGCCTCGATTTGGCTCGTCACATCGGACAGTTCGTGAAGTTGCGCGTCGGTCAGGACACGTTCCCCCGAACGATCGTACCGTCGTTCGAGGGTGCCGCCGTCCGGATCAAGCCGAATCGAAAGGCGCTTGTCGCCGCGAGTCTCCTCCACCACCTCACGGTCGACCTTGTTCACGACGAAGTGGTCCGGGGAGACCCGCCCCTCGACCACCGACGCTCCAAGGCCCCAGTTTGCGTCGATGACCGCCTCGTCGTAGTCGTTCGTCGCCGGATTCACCGAGAATCCGACGCCGGCGGTTTCGCTGTCGATCTGCCGCTGCACGATGACGGCGAAGCGCGGCACCCACGGGTCGAAGCCGCGTTCTTTCTTATAGGTGAACACGCGCACGTCGAGGCTCGACGCAAAACAACCGCGTACGGCGTCCTCCAGATCCTCCGGACGAACACCGAGCCGGGTCTCGTAAAGTCCGGCGAAGGACGCCGACGTCAGGTCTTCTTCGGGCGAAGACGAGCGCACGGCAAGACGCACCCCTTCGCCCGGGGCGGTGAGGTCTCGCAGCGTGTTGCCGAGCGCCTCGCGCTGTGCGGCAGTCAGCGGGAGGGGCCGGGCGCGCTCCTTCAGTTCGCCGCAAAGAGGGGGCCACTCATCCGACGACGCCTCGATCAGCTTCGCCCACGTTGGGGACGCTTTGACTTCGTCGAACCAAGGTGCGAAGAACGAACTCGTGAGAACGACGCCGGACGGAACGGGAAAGCCGGCTTCGCTCAGCCGGATCAACGAAGCCGCTTTGCCCCCGACTTCGGAGAGGGACGCCTGTGCGGCACCGGGAAACGGCACGATCAAGAACCTGTTCACGACGCCTCGCTCTTGATGGAAAGAACCAAACATGGTCTGCCGCGACATAGGAGTCGCTATGTGACGGGGGAGTCAACGCTCGTCCAACCGTTTCCTCGCGGTGGCGAGCTCCTCGCGAAGCACGTCGCGAGGCCCGGGGTACTGCAGGACTTCTTGATAGTGACGGCGCGCCTGCTCTCGGTCCCCCTGTAGATCGTGGATTAGAGCGGAATAATAGTGGCTCAGCGCTGCTGTCTCCCGCTCAGCTGTCGGCGACGAAAGCACGTTCTGGAAGGACTTCAGCGCCGGCGAATACTCCCGCAGTCCGTAATATGTCCGTCCGATTCGAAAGTGGACCTCGCCGGCCTGAATCCGGGGTGCCTTCCGGTCAAGGTCGCGGAGCAGGTCCTGATAAACCTCCAGAGCGGCCTTACGGTCGCCCTCTAGCGCTCAGCCACTCACCCGGCCAGGGTCGTCACCTGCCCGATCGATGTGTCGTTGGGGTCCCACCATGTCGCCTATTGTAGCGCCGTTTGTCGGTCCCGGCCCAAGAATTCAAGAATTTCGATTCCAGCTTGCCCTTTCCCCTCGAGCCGTGATACCTTCTCGCCGAAAGTTTCCATCATCTCAGGGAGTCGCCTTCCATTCAGAAACATTGCATGATCGGCCCCCGTCATGCTCGCAGTCTCGCGAATGTTCGCCTGCCGGCCTTCGCCCTCGCCTGGGCTGTGCTTCTGGCTGTACCCGCGGCCGCGCGGCCGGTTTCACCGGTTACCACCCCGCCGTCCTCGCGGGCGGAACTCATAGCCCGAGCCCAGGCCGAGAAGGCCCGGCAACTGCGGTCGGCCGAGACGAGTGCCGCTGAGCGCGTGATAGCGAAAGTGGAGGACCTCTTCATCGAGCCGAGAAACGGATTCTTTCCCGTGGGGGGCAGTATTCACCCCGGCGGCGGCCTTGCCCTCGGGGGTCTCTACCGGCGTTGGTATGCCGACGACGCGTCGTGGACGATCACGACACTGTACTCGGTCCGCAATTACAAGCTGATCGAGGCGGGCACGATCTCGGCGGGACATGCCGGCGGCCGCTTGAGCCTGGCGCTGAATGCGGGTTGGCGCGACGCGACTCAGGTCGGCTACTACGGACTCGGTATGGCTACGTTGCTGGAAGACCGTGCTGATTACCGGTTCATGCAGACCTACGCCGGCGGCCGGGCCGCGCTCCAGCCGGTGTCTTGGGCGGTGCTCGGCGCCGGCGTTTCCTATGAGGACTATCGCCTCAAGTCCGGTCAGGGTCGAGGTCCCTCGACCGAGGACCGATACACTGCCGTGACCGCTCCCGGGCTGGGCTCCAGTCCCGGCTTCGTTCATACCGACGTGACGGCCGCCGTGGACAGGCGCATCTCACCCGGCTACAGTCGGCGCGGGGGGTACTACGGCGTAACCGTCCACGACTACCGTGACCGCAAGAAAGCGCTCAGCTTCAGGCGCCTCGACGCCGACACCGTGCAGCACGTCCCGATCCTGCGCGAGACGTGGGTGCTTTCGCTGCGGGGCCGCGTACAGACGACCCTCGGCGAGCGCGACGTTGTGCCGTACTTCCTGCTCCCGTCTCTGGGGGGCGGCACCACGCTCCGCGGCTATCCGTCGTGGCGGTTCCGCGACCGCCACAGCTTGCTGGGTTCGGTTGAATGGCGGTGGATTCCAAACCGTCTTGCGCTCGACCTGGTGTTCTTTTACGACGCCGGCAAGGTGACCTCGAATCGCGCCGACCTGAATCTGAGAGGCCTTAAAGGGAACGTCGGGGTGGGCGCGCGGTTCCACGGGCCAACGTCCGTGCCGCTGCGCTTCGATCTGGCCCGTGGCGGTGAGGGATGGTACCTCGTGGTCGCCGGTGGTGCCGCATTCTGACGGGGGCAGACAGCATGCAGTCTTCGAAGCGCGTGAAACCCACTCTGGTCCTGGTGTCCGCGGCTCTCTGGGCCGCACTGGCGGTACCCGCCACCACACTGGTTTCCGGCGCCGGCCGAAAATTTTACGACGACGACCCGATCGCGCGCGAACCTGAAACCCAGGATGCCTCGGGCGCGGAACCCTGGGAGAACAATCTCACCGCCGACCTGCTCCTGAACCTCTTCGCGAGGCCTGGCGACCCTGCAGAGAACGTGCGGGCTCAGAACATCAACACGATCGACGAGGTCCCGGACTCGAGCTGGTTCACAAACCGTATCTATGCAAGACCGGTTTCGATTGCGGAAGCAGTCCGCGGCCCCAATGCCATCGACGGACCCGCGCCGGGTCGCTGGACCGTCATCCGCCCGAAGAGCGGTGGTGTCGCTCCGGGATTCACCGTGCGCGACAGCCGCGGCGAGGTCTGGTTCCTGGCGTTTGACGCGCGTGGTTGGCCGAGGGCCGCCACGGGCGCGATTGCCGTCGCCAGTCGGCTTTTCTGGGCTCTGGGCTATAACCAGGTCGAGAGCTACCTCGCCTCGGTTCGGCGGGAGGCTCTCGAGGTGGCGGAGACGGCGCAGGTTCGCACGCCGTCCAGCGGACGCCGGCCGATGACGATGGCCGACGTCGACCGGGTGCTGGCGCGTGCGGAACCGAATCCCGATGGATCGTACCGGGTGCTCGCCGGTCGGCTGATCCCCGGCAGGATCCTCGGCGAGTTCCGCTATCATGGGACCCGTCCCGACGACCCGAACGACATCGTACCGCACGAACACCGGCGGGAGTTGCGCGCGCTCAAGGTGTTCGGGGCCTGGACGAACCTCGTCGACCTGAAGGCGGCCAATACACTCGACACCGTCATCTTCGAGAACGGCCGGGGCATCGTTCGCCACTACCTGCAGGACGTCGGCTCGACCTTCGGCACCGGCGCGCTCGCTGCACGCGAGTGGGACGAGGGCTACGAGTATCTCTACGAAGGTGATCCGACGTGGAAGCGTCTCATCACCCTCGGGTTCTACCGGCGGCCCTGGCAGCGCATCCCCTATCGGGAGCTGCCGGAGATCGGCCGGTTCGAGGGCGACGCTTTCGACCCCGAGCAGTGGCGTTCGCGGGTGCCGGTGGCGGCCGTCCTCCGCGCACGGGACGATGACACTTTCTGGGCCGCCCTGCGGGTAATGGCGTTCAACGACGAAATGATCCGTGCGGTGGTCCGCGAAGGGCAGTATCTCGATCCCGAGGCCGAGCGACTCTTGGGCGATGTGCTGATCAAGCGGCGCGACAAGATCGGACGCGCCTATCTTCCAAAGGTAAATCCGCTCGTCGACTTTGCTTTAACCGGCGACGGGACGCTGACGTTCGAAAACGCCGCTGTGCGGGCCGGCGTGGCCGCGCCGCCCGGAGGATATCGGGCGACCTGGTTCGAGTTCGACAACGTCACCGGCGAGACGCGTCCGCTCGGCCAATCGTCGGGAGGCCGGGAGGGGCGGCTGCGGGCGCCGGTCGGGCTGCCGGTGCCGCCCGGCACTTTCGTGAAGATCGCGGTGGCCGCCGTCGCTCC
>CAYRCA010000037.1:0-15287 GCA_964422565.1 uncultured Acidobacteriota bacterium
GGCGGCGTCGGCCGGTCGCGAAGCGGCCGCCGCCCAGTCGAGCGAGGCGAGGGCTGGCCGTCTGCCCTCACTCCATTTCTCGGAAACCTTCATCAACGGAAACAATCCGGTCTACGTCTTCGGTTCGTTGCTGGAGCAGGGCCGGTTCGGTCCCCAAAACTTCGAACTGGACGCGCTCAACCACCCCGGGTCCTTGTCCAACTTTCGAAGTTCCCTCAACCTCCGGGTTCCCGTGTTCAACCGATTCCAGGTGGCTTCGGGGATCGATCGGGCCAGGATTGGGGAGGACCAGGCCGAGGCGCGGTTCGACTGGACCCGGCAGCAGATCCGCCTGCAGGTTGTGCAAACCTATTTCGGGCTTCTGGTGGCGGAAAGGCGCCGGGAGGTGGCGACCGAGACCGTCCGGGCGGCGGAGCAGGACGTGGAGAGCATTCGGGCCAAGGTGGAGGAGGGGGTGGCCGTGACCTCGGATCTGCTGGCCATGGAGGTGCAGTTGGCCGAGTTCCGCCAGCAGCTGGTGCAGGCCGAGGGAGATGAGCGAACCGCCTTGGCGGCGCTCAACACTGTTCTGGCCCTTCCCATCGATACTCCCCACAGGCTCGCGGAGGGTCTCGAGGACCGCCGCTTTCAGGTTTCCGATCAGTCGCAACTGGTCGAGGCCGCCCTGACGAATCGTCCCGACTATCGGGACGCCGTTCGCGAAGTGGAGGCGGTCGAGACGCGCATTCGGACCGCGCGCGGGCAGCGGTGGCCCGATCTGAACCTCTTCGCCGAGGTTGGCCACAGCGGTCGGCACTGGGCCGAGGGGAGCGGCGATTTCGCGGTCGGTGCCCGGTTGAACTTCGATATCCTGGACTTCGCGCGTCCGGCGCGGGTTCGCCAGGCGGTGGCCGCCTCCGAGGGCGTCCGGGCCGAGCGGGAGCGGATCGCAAGCCAGATCCGTTTCGAGGTGGTCGAAGCCTATCAGTCGTATCTCAGCTCTCGGGAGCGCCTGCGGCTGGCCTCTGCGGCCGTGGCCCAGGCCGAAGAGGTGCTCCGGATCGTCCAGGACCGTCACGACGTCGGGCTGACCACGATTACGGAGGTCCTTCGGGCGCAGACGGCCCATCTCCGGGCCAGGCTGAATGTTCTGGGCGCCCAGTACGACCACTACGTGAGCTATGGGCGCGTCTTGTTGTCCACGGGGGCGCTCGAGGATGTCTCGCCCTTCGCGGAATGATCGTCCCTCGGGCGATCCGCCTCCCGGGGCAGCCGAAGTCCCGCTCCTGTCTGGCGGGGTTTTGTGGAATTCGGGGGGTTCAACGTCCGGCATGGACGGAACTCAGTGAGGACTTGGTCATGAAAAGGAAATGGATCGCAATCTTGACCGCCGCAACACTGGCCTCGATCGCTTGCGGCCGCGATGACCGAGCCGAAGTTCGCCGGGACGAGGGGCGACCGGTTCCGGTGACGGTGGAAACGGTGGGCACGACCCGCGAGGTGGCCGAGTTCGCCGCGACCGGTACCGTTCACTCCAGGACCACCACAACCATCACGGCCAACGTGACCGGGTACGTGACCCGGGTTTCGGTACGGGAAGGGGACCGGGTCCAGGCCGGGGTTATTTTGGTGGAAATCGACGACCGGGACGCGCGCGCCCGTCTGGCCCAGGCGGAGGCGATGCTCTCCGAAGCGTCCGGGGCTCTCGAGGAGGTGGAGCGGGCCATCGCGGCGGTCGAAAGCGGCCGCGAGGCTACCGAGGCCGACGCGCGGCTTGCGCAGGCGACCTTTCAGCGCTTTGAGGAACTGCTGGAGCGGAAGTCGGTTAGCCGTCAGGAGTTCGACGAGGTGGCCGCACGCCGACAAGTCTCCCAGGCCCGCCTGCGGGAGGCCGAGGCGACGCTTCTCTCGACTCGGGCCCGAGAGGGGCAGGTCCGAGCGAGGATTCGGCGCGCCGAAGCCGCCGTCGAGGAAGCCCGACTCCAGCTCGGCTATTCTCGCGTTGCCGCTCCGTTTGCCGGTGTCGTGACGACGAAGCAGGTAGAAATCGGGCAACTCGCTTCGCCCGGATCGCCTCTGTTGGTGCTCGAAGACTCGCGTCGCTTCGAGGTGCGGGCGGGCATTTCGGAAGGTCGGATCGGAGGCGTTTCGGTCGGCCAGGAGGTCCGGGTTCGCATCGCCGCCCTCGATACCGAGATGGCCGGCATTGTCGGCGAGATCACGCCACGGGCGGACCCCGCCAGCCGCTCGGTGGTCGTGAAGGTGGAGATCCCGGCCGTCGATGGGTTGCGTTCAGGTTTGTTCGCGACGACGTATTTCAAGAGCGGCGAGACCGCGGCTCTCACCGTTGCCGAGGAGTCTCTGCTGGTGCGGGGTCAACTGGTGGGGGTCTACGTGGTGGACGACGATTCCCGGGCCCGGTTCCGCCTGGTGCGGACGGGGCGGCGGGCGGCTGGCCGCGCGGAGGTTCTCTCCGGGTTGTCCGAGGGGGACAGGGTGGTGGTGGATCCCGGTTCCGAAGTCGTCAACGGCGTCCGGGTGGCCGTCTCCGGAAGCCTCGGCGGAGCGGGCTCCGTCCCCGACACTCGGGCGTCCGGGTTCGGTGACGCGCGGCCGACCGATGGGGCTGCGGACGGAGTCTAATGGACCTTGCGAGTTGCTCCAATGGATAACCAGATGGGTTTCGCCGGAAGGCTGGCTCGGGCCTTTATCGACTCCAAGCTGACACCCCTGATTGTGGTGGCCTCGGTCCTGCTCGGAATTGGCGCCGTGCTGATGCTGCCTCGGGAAGAGGAACCGCAGATCATCGTTCCCATGATCGACGTCTTCGTCGAGATGCCGGGGGCGAGCGCGCGGGAGGTGGCGGAGCGGGTCACCAGGCCCATGGAAAAACTGCTCTGGGAGATTCCGGGCGTGGAGTACATCTACTCGACCTCCAGCCCCGGCTTCGCCATGGCCATTGTCCGGTTTTACGTGGGGGAGAGGGAAGAGGACGCCATCGTCCGGCTCAACCAGAAGATGTTCGCCAATTTCGATCTGATTCCTCCCGGCGCGAGCCCTCCACTGGTCAAGCCCAGGTCGATCGACGATGTCCCCATCCTGGCGCTGACGCTTTGGAGCGAACGGCAGGATCACTACATTCTGCGCCGCGTCGCAGCCCAACTCCACGACGAGATCAAGCAGGTGGAGGACGTCTCCGAAGTGACGCTGATCGGAGGCCAGCGGCGTCAGGTGAGGGTCCTGCCCGATATCGGCCGGATGGAGGCGTTCAACGTCTCTCCGGCCTGGCTCCCGCAGGTGCTCAGACAGTCCAATCGACAGCAGCAGTCGGGCAGTTTCTCACTGGACAACAGGGAATTCCTGGTTGAGACCGGCGCGTTCCTTCGCACCGCGGAGGATGTCGCCAACCTCGTGGTGGCGGTCTTCGACGGCCGACCCGTCTATCTTCGGGATGTGGCCCGGATCGAGGACGGTCCGGAAGAGCTGTCCAACTACGTACTCTACGGAAAGGGCCCCTTGGCGCGGCACAGTCACGTGATGGCGTCCGCCGCCGGCGCAGGTCTGGAGGACGGGTCCGGCGTGGTTGGAGATCTCGTCCCGGCGGTCACCATCTCGGTCGCCAAGCGGAAGGGCACCAACGCCATCGTCCTCGCGGATCGCGTGATCGAGAAGGTGGAGGGGCTTCGTGGGCTTCTTATCCCGGACGATATCCAGCTGACGGTTACCCGAAACTACGGGGAGACCGCCCAGGAAAAGTCGGACGAGCTCCTGTTCCATATGTTTCTGGCGATCATCTCCGTGTCGATCCTCATCTGGCTGACCCTCGGTCTCCGGGAGTCGGGCATCGTCGCGATCGCGATTCCGGTAACCCTGGCGCTGACGCTGGTGGTATTTTACTTTCTCGGGTACACCCTGAATCGGGTCACTCTTTTTGCCCTGATATTCTCCATCGGTATTCTAGTCGACGACGCGATCGTGGTGGTGGAGAACATCGTGCGGCACTACCGGATGCCCCAAAACCGCGACCGGCCGGTCATCCGAGTGGCCATCGAGGCGGTCGACGAAGTGGGGAACCCCACGATCCTGGCGACTTTCGCGGTCATCGCCGCCATTCTTCCCATGGCGTTCGTCTCGGGCCTAATGGGTCCCTATATGAGGCCGATTCCCGTCGGCGCCTCGGCCGCCATGCTGTTCTCTTTGCTGATCGCGTTTATCGTCACCCCGTGGGCCTCCATCCGGCTTCTGAGGCGACGGCAGATCGCCGGGGACCAAGGCGGGCACGGCCACGACGCGGAGGGCTGGAGCACGCGCCTCTACCGCGTCGTGATGGGGCGATTGATCGGAGTTCGGTGGATGCGCTTCGCCTTTCTGGGCGGGGTGGTGGTTCTGCTGCTGGCCGCCCTGTCCCTCTTCCCCTTAAAACGGGTGACGGTGAAGATGCTCCCCTTCGACAACAAGAGCGAGTTCCAAGTCATCATCGACATGCCCGAGGGTTCGACTCTGGAACGGACCGCCGCGGCGACCCAGGAGATCGGGGAGTATCTCGGGACCGTTCCCGAGGTCACGGACTACCAGCTGTATGTCGGGACCGCCTCGCCCCACAACTTCAACGGCCTGGTGCGGCACTATTTCCTCCGCCGCGAGCCCCACCAGGCCGATATCCAGGTCAACCTGGCTTCGAAGGAGCATCGAAGGGAACAGAGCCACGATATCGCCAAGCGGGTCCGGCCCGGGATTCAGGAGATCGCCCGGCGTCACGGGGCCAACGTCAAGGTGGCCGAGGTGCCCCCCGGTCCGCCCGTGCTCCAGACTCTGGTGGCGGAGATTTACGGGCCCAATTACGAGCGACAGATCGAGGTCGCCCGCGAAATTCAACGGATCTTCGAGGAGACGCCGGGCGTGGTCGACGTGGACTCCTACGTCGAGGCCGACCAGGAGAAGCTCCGTTTCGAGATCGACCAGGAAAAGGCGGCCCTGAACGGTGTGTCGGTGGAACAGATCGTGACTACGGTCGGCCTGGCCGCGCAGGGTGTGGCGGCAGGCCTGCTTCACGTTCCCAGCGAGAAGGAAGACGTGTCCATACTGCTGAGGCTTCCCCGGGAGGCTCGTTCCAGTATCCGGGACCTGAAAAGCCTCAGGGTTCAGGGTGAACACGGGAACCTGGTTCCCCTGGGGGAACTGGTCGGGATCGAGCGCCCGATCGAGGACAAGAGCATCTTCCATAAGAACCTGAAGCCGGTGGTCTATGTCACCGGGGACGTGGCCGGCGCCGAGGAAAGTCCGGTCTACGCCATCCTCGAGCTCACTAAGGCGGTGGCGGCTCTGGAGATTCCGGAGGGCTACGAGATCGAGCAGCATACGGCCGCCCAGCCGTTCAACACGGAACGCTTGGCGCTCAAGTGGGACGGAGAGTGGCACATCACCTACGAAGTCTTCCGGGACCTTGGGATCGCCTTCGCCGTCGTTCTGCTGCTCATCTACATCCTGGTGGTGGGCTGGTTCCAGTCCATGATCACTCCATTCGTCATCATGGCGGCCATCCCCTTCTCACTGGTCGGCATCCTGCCGGCCCACTGGGGGATGGGGGCGTTCTTTACCGCGACTTCGATGATCGGGTTTATCGCCGGCGCCGGCATCGTCGTGCGGAACTCAATCATCCTGGTGGATTTCATCGAGTTGCGCCTGAAGCAGGGAAGGCCGCTGGCCGAGGCGGTAGTCGACGCGGGTGCGGTGCGTTTCCGTCCCATGATGTTGACCGCTGCCGCCGTCATCGTGGCCGCGTCGGTGATCCTTTTCGATCCGATTTTCCAGGGTCTGGCTCTGTCCTTGATGGCGGGCGAGGTGGCTTCTCTCTTCCTCTCCCGCATGGCGGTGCCGATCCTCTACTTCATGGCCGGGAAGCAGGTCGAACCGGACGCGTAGGGCCGGGCGGGGCTCCGCGGCCGGAGTCCGCGAGATCTCGGCCGGTGGGGAGGCGGTGGGTGGGGCGGGGACAGGTCCCGCGGATCGCGGCAAGTCGCCACGCTGCGGCGGCTCTCACGATGACCGGTAGACGCTCGCCGGCGGCTTCGACATAGGCCTTTGCCACCGCCCGCCGCTCCCGGGTCGTCAGGGACGGACCCTCCCCCGTGCTGCCGACGGCGTAAATCCCCGCCGCTCCCTCCCGCGCGAGATGCTCGACGATGTCCTCGATGCGCTCGAGGTGCAACGACCCGTCGGCGTGCATCGGCGTATGAACGCCGGCCACCAGTCCCGTCGGAAAATCCCGCCGCGTCAATTCAACCTACTCCGCCAAAAGCCCCGCCGCTCCTATCAGCCGCCAAGCGGTTTCTCCTCCAGCCAATTCTCCACGGTAAGCCCCGGCACTCTTTGGAAGTGCCGAAGGTTCGCCGTGACGACCGTGAGTTCGCGTGCCAAGGCGATGGCGGCGATGCGCAGGTCGGCGTCGCCGATGGGGGTTCCGCACCGTTCCATTCTCGCCCTCACCTCCCCGTATCGGCGCGCTGCGGCGGTGTCGAACGGAAGTACCGGTAGATGAGCCGGCAAAACGCGCTCCAGGCGATCCAGCAACGGGCCCGCCTGGCCCTCCAAACGATGTGCTCCGTAGACCAGTTCACCGAGGGTGATGCTCGAGGTGAACTGCTCTTCGGCCGGAACCGAGGCTAGGTTGGCGATGAGAGTGGTGGAAGGGTTGCGCCGCAGCAAGTTGCTGAGGATATCCGTGTCCAGAAGGAACATCAGTTCTCCAGTCGCACGGGGCGCCCGGTGTCACCCTCGCGAGCGACATAGATGTCCGCCATCAATGCATCCAGTTCCGAATTCGGCACGTCCCGCCACGCCCCCACAAGCGCCAGAGCGCCCTGGGGTCTTGCAACTCGGGCGCGCTCCTCCTCCAGGCGTCCGACATCCTGCATACTGACCAGCGCGGCCAGGGGCTTGCCTCTTCGTTCGATTACGACGCGCCGGCCCCCAAAGGCCGCTTCAGCCACTAAGGACGAAAGCTTCGCCTTTGCCTCCGCCGCACTGACTGTCTTCTTCACAACCCCCTCCTATTTCGACCAATTAGTCAACATGACCATCATAGCACTTGGCGTCAAAGCAAACTGTGCCGGACCTCGATGTGACCCGACTTAAACGTACTCTGAGCCGGTCTTTCGAAGGGAGGAATCATGCGTCCTTCAGTCGCCGGGATTCCGGAAGCCCCGAATTGGCGTCGGACACTTCTTCCGAGCCTCTGAGCCTCGAGGCCAACGCTCGTCGCCAACCCCGAGGGCCAGAGGAATCGTGGAGCCGTCGACGACGTCCTCGTTCGGCGGTCCACGATGGAAACCGATAGATCGAACCGGCCGGTGTCGGATACACTCCACTGACGGAAAGGTGGAAGGAAGATGGGGAGATGGTTTCTCTTGCTCGTCTTTGCAGCGGGCGCCGGCTGCAAGACCGAGATCACCTACGACGTTGTGATCTACGGGGGCACCAGCGCCGCGGTCAGCGCGGCGGTACAAGCCACGCGGATGGACCGGACGGTGATTATCGTCTGCCCCGAACGCCACCTCGGCGGCCTCTCCAGCGGCGGACTGGGCTGGACCGACACGGGCGACAAGGCGGTTATCGGCGGCCTGGCCCGCGAGTTCTATCACCGGATCTGGCTGCACTACCAGCGCCCCGAGGCCTGGCGGTGGCAGAGACGGGAAGACTACGGGAATCGTGGGCAGGGCACCCCGGCGATCGACGGCGATCGCCGCACCATGTGGATTTTCGAGCCCCACGTGGCGGAACGGGTGTTTGAGGACCTGATATCCGAGTACCGGATTCCGGTCCACCGCGATCGGTGGCTCGATCGCGCCGGAGGGGTCGCCGTTTCGGCCGGGCGGATCGAGTCGATTACCATGCTCAGCGGCGAGACATATCGCGGCAGGGTGTTCATCGACGCGACCTACGAGGGCGACCTGATGGCCGTCGCCGGGGTTGAGTACCACGTTGGCCGCGAGGGCCGGGATGTCTACGGCGAGCAGTGGGCCGGCGTGCAGACCGGCGTCCACCATCACCGCCATCACTTCGCATTACTCGGCGAGCCCGTCGACCCCTATATCGTACCGGGCGACCCGGCCAGCGGTCTGCTCCCGCGAATCAGTCCGGACCCGCCCGGCGAATTTGGCCGGGGAGATCACAGGGTCCAAGCCTACTGCTTCCGCATGTGCCTGACCAGGGTGCCCGAGAACCGGGTCCCCTTTCCCAAGCCGGACGGGTACGATCCCGACCAGTACGCGCTTCTCCTGCGCATCTTCGACACCGGGTGGCGGGAAACCTTCCACAAATTCGATCCCATTCCGAACGATAAGACCGACACGAACAACCACGGGCCGTTCAGCACCGACAACATCGGCTACAACTGGGATTATCCCGACGCCTCCTACGAGCGCCGCCGCGAAATCATCCGGGAGCACGAGACGTATCAGAAAGGCCTGATGTACTTTCTGGCCAACGACCCGCGCGTTCCCGAGGACGTGCGGAGCGAGATGAGCCGTTGGGGTTTGGCGCGGGACGAGTTTGTGGACAATGGGCACTGGCCCCACCAGCTTTATATCCGGGAAGCCCGACGGATGATCGGCCGTTACGTGATGACCGAGCACGAGCTCCTCAAGCGGCGGCCGACGCCGGAACCGATCGGCATGGGCTCCTACGGCATCGACTCGCACAACGTGCAGCGGTACGTGACGCCCGAAGGCCATGTCCACAACGAGGGCGACATCGGCGTCAGCACCCGGGGGCCCTACCAAATCGCCTTGGGCTCGATTCAGCCTCGCCGCGAGCAGTGCGCAAACCTGCTGGTTCCGGTTTGCGTTTCCAGTTCCCACATCGCTTACGGTTCGATTCGCATGGAGCCGGTGTTCATGATTCTGGGCCAGTCGGCGGCAACGGTCGCGGCGCTGGCGGTCGAAACGGGACTGAGCGTGCAGGACGTGGACTACCGGCTGGTGAGGAAACGCCTGCTGGCCGACGGTCAAATCCTGGAGCCGCCCGCCGGAAGTCAGCCCTGAGCGTCATGGGCCGGCCTCGACGTCGGTCCGGCGGGCATCGGCGGTTGGCGGTGCCGCAACGATTCCTGAGGCTGCGGATCATCTCCGTCGAGGCGGTGCCGCAGTTCCACCGCAGGCCTCCTGCGGGGTTCCCCGAGTGGGTTAGTGTTTGAAAGGGTCTTATCCGCCGCCGGCGGCCGGGGGGAGGGAGCGGGCGATCAGCAGCGTTGTCCTTTCGGTGAGCGGTATCCGCTGGACGGGATCGAGGCCCGCCGACTCGCACCAGCTCTCGACCATCCCGACCGGATAGCAGTCGCCCCCGTCGGTGGCGACCAGCATATTGACGGCGAACAGCCGATTCCAGGTTGAGTCGGAGCCCTCGAGGTTGAGAAAGAAGTCCTTGAGGCAGAGGCGGCCCCCCGGGGAGAGGGCGGCGGCGCAACGCCGAATGAGCGCGATGTTGGCCTCTTCGTCGTAGATATGAATCAGGTTGGACACGAAAACGAAGTCGTAGGGCCCCTCCAGATCGTCCCGAAAAGCGTCTCCGGGCAGGAGCCGCACCCGATCCTCGATGCCTGCGGCCCGAACCCGATCGGCTGCCTCCCCAAGGGTTTCGGAGTCGTCCATCACGGTGACGCGGAGCTGCGGATTTCGACGGATGAACTCGGTGGCGTAGACCGCGGGTCCCCCGCCGACATCGAGCAAGGTGCGGGCTTCGGACAAGTCGAGAGCCCAGGCGGTCGATCTCGCGACGGAACGGGCGGAATCCGCCATGGCCTTCGCGAAATCGCGCCGTCCCCCCGGCAGTCGCGCGTCGACCCTCTCCTCCGGAACCGGCTTGCCCGTCAATACGGCGTCCACCAGTCCGGCCCAGCGCTCGTAAAGCCTGGCGTTGTGCAGCATCTGGAAGTACTTGGAGCGAGCCGAACCCCGAAGGAGAAACTCCCGGGCGGCTCGGCTGTTCCGAAACCGGTCGTTCTCCTCTTCGAGAAAGCCGAGACTCACCAGGCAATCGAGCAGAATCCGCGCGCCCCGCCGGTCGCTTCCCAATTGCCGGCAAAGTGCGTCGATTCCGGCCGGCCCGCCGTCGAGAAACTCGAACAGGTCGAGCCGGCAAGCGGTGAAAAGGACTTGGGAAGCTCGATACCCTCCGGCCAACTCTTCGAAGCGGGACTCGTCCATAACGTCGGTGTTGGATCCTAAGCGGTCCATGACGAGCCCGTCAAGACGAGGGGACGTCCGGACGTCCGAGACGTCCGAAGGGCGTCCGACATCCCCCGCCCGACCGGTCCGACGCTCCGCCGGTCGGACGGTTTGCGACCGGGGACCGGCTGCCTGTATCCTTGAGCGGTTGTTTACCCTTTCTCTGAACGGCAAGGTGGTCGTCGTGGTGGGAGGCACGTCGGGGATCGGCCTGTCCGGTGCCCGGGCCTGTCTCCAAGCCGGCGCCTCAGTGGTGGTGATCGGTCTGGAGGCGGGCTGCGAACGACAGGAGTGGCCTTCGGACTTCCCCGGTCGAGTCAGAATCCTGGCGGCGGACGCGCGAGATCCTCAGAGCGTGAGCGGGGCGATCGGATTGGCACGGAAGGATTTCGGCGGCTTTCACGGATTGCTCCACGTGGCGGGCGGCTCAGGAAGAGGCTGGGGCGACGGTCCGCTCCATGAGATAACCGACCGGGGTTGGGACCGGACGCTGGAGTTGAATCTGTCCACTGTCTTCTATTCCAATCGGGCGGCCATCGGCGACTTCCTTCAGAGGGGTGTGGCCGGATCTATCGTCAATGTGACGTCTGTACTTGCTTTCTCGCCCTCGCCCGCCTACTTTGCCACTCACGCCTACGCTGCGGCAAAGGCCGGGGTCATCGGTTTGGTGCGGGCGGTCGCATCCCGCTACGCCGCCTCGGGGATTCGCGTGAATGCCCTCGCGCCGGGTCTGGTGGACACTCCCATGGCGGCCCGCGCTTTGAGCGACGAGGAGACGGGTGCCTACGTGGCAAGGAAGCAGCCCCTCGACGGGGGCCGTCCGGGTCTGCCGGAGGATCTGGAGGCGGCGGTGGTCTTCCTCCTCTCCGATCGGTCCGCTTTCGTGACTGGGCAGGTGCTGGCGGTGGATGGAGGTTGGTCCGTGACGGAGGCCGGGGCGAAGTGAGGGCGACGCCGGGATGGCGCAGGGGTCGGAAGAAGGGATCCGCTCCATTCCCCGGCCGCGGCGGTCGGGTGGCGACCGACGGAGGATGATGGTGGAGCGAGCAAGCTCGGGACCGGGATCGAGTTACCTGGACGCCTGTGAAAGGCTGCTGGAGGTGGCGCGGCGTCAGTTGCCGCTCGTCGAGCGGGCCGCCGACTGGTTCGCCCGCAGTATCCTGGCTGGCAGGGTGGTCCACTTGTTCGGCTCCGGTCACAGCCGGATTATGGTGGAGGAGATGTGGCCTCGATATGGGTCTTTTCCCGGGTTCAATCCGATTGTGGAGTTGTCGCTGAGCTTCCATCATCCCGTTGTGGGCGCCAACGGACAACGCCAGGCGATGTTTCTCGAGAACACGGCGGGACTCGCGGAGCGAATCCTGAGGAACTTCGCCATCACGCCCGACGACTCGGCGCTGGTCATCTCGTCCAGCGGATGTAATATTGTGCCCATCGAGATGGCGCAGGGATTTCGTGAACGGGGGGTCCGGGTGGTTGCGATCATCAGTCGCGCTCACTCGGAGGCCACCACCAGCGGCCATCCCCAGGGTCGAAAGGTGCAGGACTTCTCGGATCTGGTTCTGGATACCGGGGCGCCCGTCGGCGACGCCATGGTGAGACCTCCCGGTTTCGAGCATGCCGTGGCCCCCGGTTCCACCGTTGGCGGATGTCTCCTGGTTAACGCCATTAAGGCGGAGGTGGCGAGGCGGCTAATACGGGCGGGGCATGTGCCGCTCGTTCTGACGGCGTCGGCCCTTGTCGGTAACGTAGAATCCGAGCGGCTCTTTGAGGCGGCCTACGACGAGCACTCCAGACTACTGGCGAAGCTCTTTGAACACCCGGGCCGGGCCGGCGCCTCACCCGAGCCGTCGGGTGAGTGAGACGAAGTGCGCGAGATGGAAGTGAGACCGTTGCGGACCGCGGTGGTCGGGAGCTACCCTTTTCCCGGGTGGCTGGAGTTTGCCATGGGCCGGCTTGAATCCTTCGGCCCCTCCGATCGGCGGGAGTTGATCGAGGATGCGGTCATGGTCGCCGTTCAGGATCAGGTGGCGTCTGGCCTGGACGTCATCACCGACGGCGAGCAGGGGCGAATCGATTTCAACCTGTCCTTCTACGCTTTTCTGGAGGGCCTGGGTCGGGAGAGCGAGCCGGTGCGGCGCTTCGGCCCTCCCGCCCACGACCAACGGGGCCTCCATCGCGTGGTTGGAGAGATCCGAGCGCCGCGCGGTCTGGGGGTTGTCGCCGAGTTCGAGCGTTTTCTGAGGCTGGCGCCCAAGGGTCCGCGCCTCAAGGCGAGCGTGCCGGGTCCCTACACGATGAGCGGACGGATCGAGCCCGGCGGCGACTATCCGGACCGGTGGGCCCTGACCGAAGCGCTCGTCCCGATCGTGCGGCGGGAGTTGGAGGCGCTGGTCGCCGCGGGCTGTCGGGAGGTCTGCGTGGACGAACCCTCCATGAGCTGCTACGCCCATCGGGAGGATCCCTCCCGATTCGTCGATATCTTCAACCGGACCTGCGAGTCGATCGTCGGTCGCTGTCGACTGTCCACCCACCTCTGTTTCGGGAACTTTCGGGCCCGGGCGGTGGCTCCCCGCAGCTACAAACCGCTGTTTCCCGCCTTTCTGGAGCTCGACGCCGACGAGATTCATCTGGAGATGGCGAGCCGCGAGTTCGCGGAGCTCGAGATCATCGCGGATGTGGCGGCCAGAAGGGAGGTTGCCGTGGGTGTGGTCGATGTGAAAAGCTACTACATTGAATCGCCGGAGGAAATCGCGCGGCGGGTGCGGCGTTGCCTGCGGTTCGTGTCGCCCGAACGTCTGTCGCTGGCCCCCGACTGCGGGCTGAGTCAGACCGCGCGTTGGGCGGCAAAGCGGAAACTGGCCAACCTTGTGGGAGGAGTGGAAATCGTGAGGAGAGATCTCGGGCTATGATCAGGGCAGTGCTCAGTGACGATGCCTTTGTGCGCAATGTTGAAGCCTCGGCCAAGTCGCAGGAGCGGTTGCACTTGTGGTGGCTTGGGCAGAGCGGCTTTCTCGTCCAGTGGAACGGAGTGCACCTCCTGTTGGATCCGTACCTTTCCGATTCTCTGACGGAAAAGTACCGCGACACGGACCGACCTCACGTCCGGATGACGGAGTTGCCTGTGGACCCGCGTCGGCTGGATTTTATCGACATTGTGACCTCCAGTCACAACCACACCGACCACCTGGATGCCGCCACGCTGAGCTCCCTCATGGAGGTCAACCCCGGCTTGAGCCTGGTGATTCCCGAGGCCAACCGGGAGTTTGTGGCGGAGCGGCTGGGCTGCGAGGAGAGTTTACCGGTCGGTCTGGATGACGATGTCAGCGTGAAGGTGGGGGCGACGGCGATCACGGGGGTCGCCGCGGCACACGAGGAGATCGATCGGGACGAGGAGGGCCGTTGCCGCTGTCTGGGATACGTCATCCAGTTGGGGCCTTGGACCCTCTACCACAGCGGCGACACACTGGTATACGAGGGGCTCGAGCGGCGTCTGCGAGGATTCGCGATCGACATTGCGATTCTTCCCATCAACGGACGGGATCCGGCCCGGGGCGTGGCCGGAAATATGACCGGCTTGGAGGCCGCTCGGCTGGCCAGGGCGATCGACGCCAGGCTGGTCATCCCCTGCCACTTCGAGATGTTCGAGTTCAACACGGCTTCGCCGGAAGAGTTCAGTGTCGAGTGCCAACGACTGGACCAGCCCTTTCGCGTACTCCGGTGCGGAGAGCGTTGGAGTGACCGGGATTTGTCGGCGGCCGAGGAGTTGGAGGACCCGATGCTGGATCGCCTGGGCGGAAGGGGTCGGTTTCGGGGACTCGGAGAGACGGACGATTTCTAAAGGGGGATTCCATGACAACAATGGGAATACGGAACGGTAGGATCGATCGGCGCCGCTGGCTGGGCCTCGTGTCGGCGACACCAGCGGCCCTGGCTCTGCTGGGCAGACCTCTTGAGGCAGGGGCGGCGAAGGCCGGGAACATGCGTGTCTCTCTGGCCGCCTACTCGGTGCGCCAAGCTCTGACAAGCGGCAGGATGGATCTATTTCGCTTCATCGACTGGTGCGCCGAGATGCATCTCGGCGGCGCGGAACTGACCTCCTATTATTTCGCCGAGGACTTCGACTCGGCCTACCTGCGCCGCCTCCGCCATCGCGCTTTTCAGAACGGCGTGACGGTCTCGGGTACGGCGATCCGCAACAACTTCTGTCTTCCTCCCGGGCCCGAGAAGGATAGCCAGATCCAGCATGTCCGGACCTGGATCGACCACGCGGCCGAGTTGTTCGCCCCCCACCTTCGGATTTTCGCCGGAAACCTGCCCGAGGGCGCCGAGAAGACGGAGGGAATCACCTGGACGGCCGATGGGATCAAGGCGGTTCTGGATCATGCCGCGCGGAGGGGGATTGTGATCGGTCTCGAGAATCACGGCGGGATTACCGCCCGGGCGGAGGACCTGCTGGCCATCTGCAAGGAGGTGGGCGAGCATCCCTGGTTCGGCGTGAATCTGGACACGGGGAATTATCGCACCGACCCGTACGGCGAAGTGGAGATGACGGCTCACCTCGCCGTCAACGTCCAGTTCAAGGTGGAGATGTGGGAGGGGGACCGTCAGGTGCCCGCCGACCTGGAGCGAGTGGCGGGAGGCCTGTTGGAATCCGGGTACCGGGGCTGGGTGGCGCTGGAGTACGAGGCGGGGGGCGATCCCTTCGAGGAGATTCCCCTCTATGCGCGTCGGCTGAAGTCGATGCTCGAGAGCTGAGGAAACCGTGTGCGCTGAGTCGATGGAGAAGTCTATGACCCCGCCTTTGTCGCCCGAGCACCTGGAGGAGTTGCGCCGCGCCAAGCTCCTGTTGGAGCGGCCCAGCCTGGCGGCCAAACTCACCGACTCGGTGGGCGCCCCCATCGAGCGGGGAATGAAGCATCTGCCCCGAAAGTGGTCCGAGACGGTGAGCACGGCGGTCCGAGTCTCGCTAGAGCGCGCCCTGGGGGTCGCCGTCCGGTCTCTGGGTCGGGGAGGGACGCAGCCGGCTCGGGCCGGCCTTCACCGCGCGGTGGTGGCGGCAACCGGGGCTGGCGGAGGCGCCTT
>CAYRCA010000038.1:0-3267 GCA_964422565.1 uncultured Acidobacteriota bacterium
GGGGGGGGAGGTTGTCAAGAAAAATCGACGCGGCGTGTAAAATGATCTCGAGTCGAGCTAAGCTAAAGCTAGGCGCCCGGCGGATCTTCGGCCGCCACCCCGTTGGAGCGCGGCTTCAAGCCTTCGCCCGGGCGGCGCGGGGTCGGAGACCGGGACAGTAACCGGTCCAGATCGTAGACCATACCCTCACGGCTGTAGGACGAGAACTCGAACACGCCGGTGTCCATCCGAATGGCGTCCTCGGGACAAGCCTCCACACAGTATCCACAAAAGACGCACAAACCGAGGTCGATATCGAATTGGACCGGATACTTCTCGATCTGGGGATTGGGATGCTCTCCGGCGACGATATAGATGCAGTGCGCCGGACAGACCGTCTCGCACATCATGCAGGCAACGCAACGCGGCGATCCGTCCTCCCGTCGCGTCAGCCGATGCAGGCTTCGCGCGCGGGGAGCAAGAGGTCGTCTCTCCTCCGGATACTGGTAGGTCTCGGCGCCCCTCCTGTCCCGGGCCAGACCGAAGAGCCGCCCGACGTGCACCGCCATGTTCCGCAGAAAATGGCTCAACGTCAGAGCGAGCCCCCGGGCGACCTCCGGAAGATACAGCTTCTCCAGCAGGGAGAGCTCCTTTTCCTCAACGTGAATCGCCATGGTTTATCTCTCGATCAGCAACAGGACCAGACCCGTCGCCACGATATTCAGAATCGACAAAGGCAGCATGAAGGTCCAACCAAGCCGCATCAGCTGGTCCCACCGAAAACGGGGCAGAGTCCAACGCACCGCCAGGAAGAAGAAGCAGAGCAGGAACACCTTCGTCAGAAAGGCCCCAACCTGCAGCAGCATCACCACCAGAGCGGGTAGCTCCAGCGAACCGCCCCAGGGGAATTCGAAACCGGCCGACGTCAAAAACGGCACCTGCCAGCCGCCCAGGAACAGAGTCGTCGTCAAGGCGGCGGCCAGCACCGTCTCGATGAAATCGGTCAGAAAGAACATGCCGAACCGCATGCCGCTGTACTCGACAAAGTAGCCGATGATCTCCGACTCCCCCTCGGGGATGTCGAAGGGCACCCGTTTGGTTTCGGCCATGGCGGCGGTCATGAAGAGAATGCAGCCCACCGGCTGCAGCAAGACTCCCCACAAAGGGATCCATCCCCCGAGGAGATACCCTTGGTACTGAACCATCTCCTGCAGGTTGAGGGTGCCGTAGACCATCAGCACACCGATAATGGTGGCCCCCATCGTGATCTCATAGGAGATCATCTGCCCCGAGGCGCGCAGTCCCCCGAGGAGGGCGTAGTTGTTCGCCGAGGCCCAGCCCCCCAGGACGAACCCGTAAACGCCCATACTCATCATGGCGAAAACGAACAGTAACGCAATGTTCAGGTCGAACACCTGCAGCGAGACGGTGTACTCCCCAAACCGGTAGACGCCCCCGAAGGGGATGACCGCAAAGGCGGCGAGGGCGAAGAACAGGGACACCATGGGCGCCAGCGTGTGAATCACCCGGTTTCCCTGGGGCGGAACGAAGTCCTGCTTGGTGATCATCTTGATCGAGTCGGCAAGGATGTGAAACAGCCCCAGGAATCGAAACCCGAGAATGTCCGCGCGGTTGGCGCCTATGCGGTCCTGCATGACAGCGCTCTGCTTGCGCTCCATCCAGGTCAGGATAGAGGCCAGGCCCATGATCACCGAGAAGAGGAACACGACTTTGCCGACATCGATCAGGTAGTATCCCATGCTCAATTTCCGGGACTCGATCCGCTTTGGAGGGGGGACTCCTCTCCCAGTCGAGTTCCCATCGGTCCAATTTCCTCCGGGGACAACCCTGTCCATTCCGCCAGAAGTCCCTCGGTGTCCGAAGGAAGGCCGATCCCCAGTCTGTCCCCCAGCGCCAACAGGATCTCCGTGTCGTCCCGACTATCCTCCAGGGGCGGCAGGACCCGGCGGAAGCGCTGGACCCGTCCCTCGAAATTCGTAAAGGTCCCGTCCTTCTCGGCGTGGGTCGTCCCGGCAAGCACGACCTCGGCCAGTTCGGCCGCGGCGTTCCAGTTGGTGCCCTGATAGATGAATCGTTCCCCCTTCCTCAGCAAATCCAGGGCTTCCCGACCGTCGAAGGCATGGCGGAAGATATAGAGCAGCTTGACCTCGCCCGCGGCCGCCCTCTCCAGAATCCCGCGGGCATCGCCGGAGAATCCCGCCCGCTCGGCGCCTCGCGAATTAGGGTTACTGTCCGCCCGCATCAGAAAATCATCCTCGGGGCCGGGTTCCTCCCAGGGGTTGCTGAAAGCCAGATTGGGAACTTCGAGTTCCTCCGCGAACAGTCGGCGACAAAGGAGCAACTCCTCGTTGGACATCTGGGGGGAGGCGATGACCCCGACCGAACCGGCGCCGTGTCGATCGATGGTCGAACGGACCGCCTCCGCCGCCGCCGTCAGGCAGGCGTCCCACTCCTCCGGCAGCAGTCGGCCGTCCCTCCGGAGACAGGGAAACTCGATTCGGTTCTTGTCGATGAACTCGTAGCCGAAGCGCCCCCGATCGCAGATCCACCACCGATTCACCTCGGGATGGAAGCGGGGCTTGATGCGCATCACCCGGCGGCCCTGCGCCTTGTACGCGCGGGACTGGTTGGTATGGATACTGATATTGCAGCCCCGGGCGCATCCGTTACAGATCGAATCCTCCGTGGACAGGTACCAGACCCGGCACTGAAATCGGAATTCCCGTTCCGTCAAGGCGCCAACGGGGCAGATGTCGATGACGTTCCCGGAGTAGGGGTTGTCCAACGCCCGGCCGGGGAAAAGGTCGATCACCGACCGGTCGCCCCGGTTGAAGACGCCCAACTCGTGCGTTGCGGTCACCTCCTCCGTAAAGCGGGTGCAGCGCGTGCAGAGAATGCAGCGTTCCTGATCCAGAACCACATGGGGGCCGATGGGAAAGGCCTTCTTCCTCTTAATCTTGTTCTCCAGAAAGCGACTCTGGTAAAGACCATGCTCCATGTAGAAGTTCTGCAAATCGCATTCGCCCGACTGGTCGCACACCGGACAGTCCAGCGGATGATCCGACAGGAGGAACTCGAGCATCGCCTGGCGGGCGTTCCTCACCCGCTCCGACTCGGTGACAACCGTCATGCCCTCCTGGGCCGTGGTGTTGCAGGAGATCTGAAGGCTGGGAAACTTCTCGATCTCGACCAGGCACATCCGGCAACTGCCGGCGATCGACAGTCCGGGGTGGTAGCAGTATCGGGGAATGTAGACGCCGAGCCTCA
>CAYRCA010000038.1:3277-5049 GCA_964422565.1 uncultured Acidobacteriota bacterium
CCGCCTCGATGACGGTGGTTCCGGCCTCCACGCTGATCTCCTGTCCGTCGATGGTAATGGTGGGCATGGTTTTCTCCATCTCAGGCGGAAACGGTGGCCCGCGCCCGGTCCTCGACCATGGATCGCTTGTGCGTCACATAGTATTCGAATTCGTCGTGGAACTTTTCCAGAAAGCTGCGCAGGGGCATGGCGGCGCCGTCGCACAGCGCGCAGATGCTGGTCCCCATCATGTTCGGCGCCAGATGCCTCAGCGTCTCCAGATCGGACAGGCTTCCGTTTCCGGCCACGATGCGGGAGAGAATCCGGTAGACCCAGCCGGTGCCTTCCCGACAGGGCGTGCATTGCCCGCAGGACTCGTGGGCGAAGAAGTGTTCGATGTTGTGCAGAGCCTTGACCATGCACACCTCCTCGTCCATCACGATGACCGCCCCGGAGCCCAGCATCGACCCGGCTTTCGCAAGAGCGTCGAAGGTCAGGGGAATATCCACCTCGTCCGCCGAGAGGACGGCGGCCGACGTCCCGCCCGGAATCACCGCCTTTAGTTTTCGGCCGTGGGGAATGCCGCCGCCGTGCTCGTAGATCAATTCGCGCAGCGGGGTTCCCAGGGGGAGTTCGTAGACGCCGGGACGCTCCACACAGCCGGAAAGGGCGAAAAGACGGGTCCCCCCGTTGTTCTCGCAGCCTAGTTCCGCGAACCAGTCGGCGCCCTTCTGAATGATCCGGGGAAGATGGGCAAGTGTCTCTACGTTATTGATCACGGTGGGGCAGCCGAAAAGACCCACCACGGCGGGGAACGGAGGTTTCAGCCGGGGCCAGCCCTTCTTCCCCTCCAGAGACTCCAGCAGGCCCGTCTCCTCGCCGCAAATATAGGCTCCGGCGCCGCGGTGGATGAACAGGTCCAGACTGAAATCGGTTCCGAGAACGCGGGGTCCCAGAATGCCCCCCTCGTAGGCCTGCTCGACAGCCTTCCGGATCCTCTTGTAGGGGCGTACGTACTCGCCCCGGATATAAATGTAAGCCGTGTGGATCCCCACCGCGTAGCAGCAGATCAGAATGCCCTCGATGAGGAGGTGGGGGTCCCACTCCAGGATATACCTGTCCTTGAAGGTGCCCGGCTCGGCCTCGTCGGCGTTGACGGCCAGATACCTCGGCTTGTCGATATCCCTGGGGACGAAGCCCCACTTCCGCCCGGTGGGAAAACCGGCGCCTCCCAGTCCGCGTAGATTGGATCTCGTCACTTCCCCGACGATCGCGTCCGGATTCATCTCCCGCAGGGCCTTGCGCGCCCCCTCGTAACCCCCATGTTTGAGGCGCCACTGAAGGTCGCGCGCCTCCTCGACGCCAAAATATTCGGAAACGTTCTTCACAATCGGCATGGCTGTCCACGGACCTCGCCCGTTACTGCTTTCCGTTCTCCCGTACGATCTCGTCGACTCGTTCCCGGGTCAGATTCCCCTCGAAAGAGCCGTCGACCTGCATCATGGGTGCGATCTCACAGGCACCGAGGCAATCGGGGACCGCCTCCCAGCTGAGGGAGCCATCCTCGGACGCCTCTCCCTCCTCGATTCCCAGGATCTCGCGAAGGTGGGCTCTCACCTCGTCGCAGCCCCGGATCCAGCACGACAAGCTGGTGCAGACGCGGATGTGCCTCCGGCCCATCGGCTTCTGGAAAAAGAGGGAATAGAAGCTGAGCACCTCGCGCACGTCGATGACGGGGACCTCGAGAAGGCCCGCCACATACTCCTCCACCTCCGGCGAGATGTAACCGAGTT
>CAYRCA010000038.1:5059-11410 GCA_964422565.1 uncultured Acidobacteriota bacterium
CATGGCCGCCCGCTTGCGCGGGTACTTCTCAAGAATCCGTTCGAACCGCTTGCGATTCTCGCTGGAGAATTCGAAGGCAGCGCTCATCGATCCAGTTCTCCCGCAATCATGTTCACGGACCCGAAGGTCGGGATGATATCAGCGAGCTGATCCCCAGTCAGGAATTCGTGCAGACCCGCCATGATCGGGAAACAGGGGGGGTGACACCGCACCCGCCACGGTCGGTCGGTCCCGTCGCTCACCACATAGAAACCAAGTTCGCCGTTGGCCCCCTCCACGAAGGCGTAGGCCTCCCCTTTCGGCGGTCGAACGCCGTGACCGAGCATGACGATCTTAAAGTGATTCATCAGGGCCTCGATATTGGAATAGACCTCCTCCTTCGAGGGCAGCGAGGCCTCCCGATCGTCGGCGTACACCCGGCCGTGAAACCGTTTCTCCGATCCGGCGAGCGTCGGTTCGATCAACACCTCGTTTTTCAGCAGCCCGGCCGTCTGACCGAACTTGCCCAGATCGGCCATCACATCTGCCTCTATGATCTTCCCCTCGGAATCGACGTTGGTCGGACCCCCGGGAAGGGTATCCAGCGCCTGGCGGAGGATTCGGATCGACTGGCGCATTTCCTCCATTCGGACTAGGAAGCGGTCGTAATTGTCTCCCCGCCGCCCGATGGGGACATCGAAGTCGAAACGGTCGTAGACGTGATAGGGAAACACCTTGCGGACATCGTAGTCGACACCGGTGGAGCGGAGGAAGGGTCCGGTGATTCCGTAGGAGATCGCCTCCTTGGCGGTGACGACTCCCACGTCGCGCGTGCGGTCGTAAAAGATCCGGTTGCGGGTCGCGAGGAGATCGATCTCTTCGATAACGCCGGAGACCTTGCCCAGGATCGCCCGGCACTTCTCTTCGAAACCGTCGGGCAGATCGCCCTTCACTCCGCCGACCCGGGCGTAGGAGATGGTGAGCCGGGCTCCGGTGACGTCCTCCACCAAGTCGTAGAGCCACTCCCGCGCCTTCATCATGTACAGAAACATGGTGAAGGCGCCCATTTCCATGGTGGTGGCCCCAATGCAAGTCAGGTGATCGCACAGACGCGACAACTCGCTCATGATGACCCGGATGTACTCGCACCGCTCCGGAACCTTCAGACCCATCAGTTTCTCCACCGCCATGGCGAAGGCGAAGTTGTTGATGAGCGGGGAGACGTAGTTGAGTCGGTCCGTGTAGGGGAAGCACTGGGTATAAGTGCTTTCCTCGCAGTGCTTCTCGAATCCGCGGTGGAGATAGCCGATGTCGATCTCGGCGGCGCGAATAACCTCCCCTTCGACGACCGTCTTGATGCGGATGACGCCGTGCATCGCCGGATGGGCCGGGCCGACGTTCAGCAGCATTTCGTGCCGATCGAGATCGGCGCCAAACGCCTCCCCGAAGCCGGCGTGGGTCTTCACTTCAGCGGAACTGGGCATATTCTAATCCTTGGGGCCGATCAGCGGCTGACGCCTCTGGATGGGATAGTCCTTCCTGAGCGGGTATCCCTCGAACTCGGGGTACATCAGGATTCGGCGCAGATCGGGATGCCCCTTGAACTGGATGCCGAACATATCGTAAACCTCCCGTTCGTACCAGTTCGCCCCCTTCCACAGATGCGTCAGGGTGTCCACCTCGGGGTCGGGCTCTCCCACCGGGACTTTCACCCGCAGTCGGTGGCGGCGCTCCAGCGAAAGGAAGTGGTAAACCACCTCGAACCTGGGCTTCCTCTTCCAGTGGTCGACCGCGGTCACGTCCATGAGGAAATTGAACTTCAGGTCGGAATCGTCCCTTAGGAACTCCGCCAACTCGGCCAGCCTCGCTTTGGCGAAAACCACGGTGTCCTGGCCCAGTCGGGAGTGGACGGCCAGGACGGCATCCGTGAAACGTTCCTGTATCCGCTGAATCGGCACGCTCTGTTCCATCTCTTGGTCCCCGATGTTGAAGGAGGCCAGGAGGCGACTTCGCGGAGAAGGCGGCGACCTTCTGCCTCGAGCCGGAGCGGCGCGGCGTCTCCGTGCCTCCGTGGCGGGAACGACCATGAACCTCAATTACCCCCGGCAAGCTCGCCACTCCAAGATCTCTAGATCGCCTGTTTCTGGTTTTGAATCCTCTCCTGGAGCATCATCAGCCCCTCCAGGACGGTTTCCGGACGAGGCGGGCACCCGGGGATATAGATGTCGACCGGCACCACATGGTCGATGCCCCGGACGACGGCGTAGTTGTCGTAAAACCCGCCCGTGCAGGTGCAGACACCAAAGGCGACGACCCACTTGGGGGCGCACATCTGGTCGTAAACCATCCTCAGGACCGGCGCCATCTTCTGGTTGATGGTCCCAACCACGAAGAGGACATCGGCCTGCCGGGGGGAGAACCGGGGCAGTCCCGCCCCAAAACGGTCGATATCGTAGTGCGCGCAGGCGACGGACATATACTCCATGCCGCAGCATGCGGTGACGAAGGGGTACTGAAAGATGGAATACTTTCTCGCCCACCCGATCGCCCGGTCGAGTTTGGAGGTCAGGAAGCCAGCATCCGCGCCACCCATCCCCGGGTTCAGTTCCATTCAAACGCTCCTCTCTTCACCGTGTAGAAGAGTCCCGCCACCATCACGAGCAAGAAAACGAACATCGCGACGAAGCCAAACAACCCCAACTCCCGGAAGACTACCGCCCAGGGAAACAGAAAGACCAACTCGACCTCAAAAAGGACGAAGTCCAGCGCCACCAGGAAGAACATCACCGAAAGGCGCCCCCGGACGATCCGCCTGGGGTAGTTGCCACACTCGAAGGGCATGTCGTGGACGCGGTTGCTCAGCCGCGGCCCCAGCCAATGATGCAGGGCCAGCATGCCGGCGGCCGTTGCGGCCGCGGCCGCCAACATCAAGACTAGGCCGAAATACAGTTCCATCCGCTTCTCTCTCGTTTCGAGCCTGGTGGAAAACTCATCCTACAGGAGCAGAGTGGTGACTACAAGGTTAACGACAAGGCCAATTATATCAGAGTGATGGAGACTAACCCGGGGACGGCACGGGGTCGAAAAAAGGCATCCCGCGGAGGAAAAATCTGCTAACGTGATAGGTCATGCGGGACGTTGAGAGACCGACGCGCAGGCACCCCTCGTGGCTGAAGGTTCGCGCCCCATTCGGCGAGCGCGTCCACGATTTGAAGAAACTCCTGGGGGGGCTGCGATTGAACACCGTGTGCCAGGAGGCGCTCTGTCCCAACATGGGGGAGTGTTGGGCCCACGGTGTGGCAACCTTCATGATTCTGGGCGAGGTGTGCACTCGCGGCTGCCGCTACTGCGCCGTCGGCAAGGGCCGGCCGAACGAGTTGGATCTGGGAGAGCCGACCCGGGTGGCCGAGGCGGTGGCTCTGATGGGCTTGTCCCATGTCGTGATCACATCGGTCGACCGCGACGACCTGAGCGACGGCGGCTCGGGCATCTTCGCCTCCACCATCGACGAGATTCGACGAAGGCTTCCCGGGTGCGTGGTGGAGGTCCTGACGCCTGATTTCCAGGGGAAAGAGGAATCGCTCCGGACCGTCCTGGCGTCGGCTCCCGAGATCTTCGGCCACAACGTTGAGACCGTTCCCCGACTGTACCGTGTGGCCCGGGGAGGGGGGAAGTACGACGTCACGCTCCGGGTCCTCGCGCGGGTCCGGGAACTGGATCCGGGCGTCGTCACCAAGACGGGCCTGATGCTGGGGTTGGGCGAGGAGCCGGAAGAGATCCGTCGGGTCATGGGGGACCTGGTGGAGCGGGGAATCAGCATTCTGACCCTGGGACAATACCTGCGGCCGACAACCTGGCACCTTCCCGTGGCGCGCCACTACCACCCCGATGAGTTCGACTACTGGAGGGAGGTCGGAGAGTCGATGGGTTTCGAGCACGTCGAGAGCGGTCCCCTGGTCCGGTCCAGCTACTTGGCCGACCGCCAGTTTTCGTCCCTTGTGGGGAAGCGTCCGGCGGCCGGTCCATCATCCTCGCCCCTGATCCGGTTGAGCGGTCTCTGAGCCGCTTTTCTCGACTCGGTCCGTCCGACCGGTCCGGCCCGTCTGAGCGGGACGGCGGGCGCGGCCTACTCGGGCCGGGGGCACACCAGGACCTCGCCTTCGACCACGCGCACCTTGTAGCGGGTCAGGCGGGCGGCGGGATTCAACGTGCATACCCCGGATCGGATGTCGAAGGTCCATTCGTGCCAGGGACAGATCACCCGGTCGTCCCGGATCTCCCCCTCGGCGATCGGGCCTCCACGGTGGGGGCAACAGTTGTCCAGGGCGTAGACGTCGCCGCGTAGCCGGAAGAGGGCGATCTTCACACCTTCGAGCTCGATCACCTTGGCCTCGCCCTCGCGAAGCTCCTCCAATCCGCAGGCGGAAACAAACCCTTCCATGACGTCGTCGACCTTGGCCTTCATCACGGCTCCCCCTGATGCCGGGGACCCGGCCAGCCGAGTATAGCCTATGTGGGGAGGCGTTGTTTTCTTCCCGGCGCCGAGACCCCGGCAACGCGACGCGGGTGGCCCGGAGATCCTCTCGCACCGGAACCATGACCTGGAACCGGCGGAGCCGTCCTCGTTGAGACGGCGGGACGACACCCGGCATTCTGACGGCCCGACAAACCTGAACTTGCCCCGCAGATTGTCGGGATGATTGCGGCGATGCCTCGGAGGAGGCTCCCGTCCCCCGTCCCCGCCCGATTTCCCTCGCAACCGTCGGAGACGCGGGTTAAGATCGCTGCCTGGAGGTTGACCGATGGACAAAGCTCTTACCCGTAGAGGATTCATCGCACTCACCGGAATCGCCGGACTGGCCGGCCTCAGAGGTCTTGCAGCGGCGCGGCGGTGGGGGGTCCAGTTGTACACCGTCCGGGATTTGATGCGGACCAGGCCCCGAGAGACGTTGGCCGAGATCGCCCGGATCGGCTACCGGGAGGTCGAGGTCCTGAGCCGCAGTCTCGAACAGATCGCCCCGATTCTAAGGGACCTGGGGCTGAGCGCCCCAGCTGGCCACTTCGAAGCCCCGCTGGTCACCGGCAACTGGGGGATCTGGAAACCCCTGCTCGGCGACCCGGAACCAGGGTACGACTGGGAGGCCGCCGTCGAGCAGGCCCGGCGGCACCGGCTGCAATACATGGTCATCGCCTACCTGCTCCCCGGCGAGAGGGGCGATCTCGACTTCTACCGCCGTTTCGCCGACCAGATGAACGGGGCGGGTGAGACCTGCCGCGCCGCCGGAATCCACCTCTGCTACCACAACCACGCCTTCGAGTTCGAGCCCATGGAGGGCACGACCCCTATGGAGGTCCTCATGGACCGATTCGATCCCGAACTGGTGGGCCTGGAGCTGGGCGCTTTCTGGATAAGCGTGGCCGGGCACGACCCCTCCGGATTCCTGCGCAAGCCCTCCGGCCGCGTGCCGCTGATCCATCTGAAAGATCGGGCGCCGGGCGTCTCGCAGGTGCATACGGAATCGGTTCCCCGCACCGCGTTTCGAGAGGTGGGATCGGGAACCTTGGACATCATCGGCATTCTGAAGTCGGCCGACGACGCGGGGGTTCGACATTTCATCGTCGAGCAGGACCATTGTCCCGGCAACCCCTTGGACTCGCTGAGGAGAAGCTACGGCTACCTCGCGGGCCTCGGCGAGGGAAGGCGGGGTTGACGTCTTTCGACAGTTCCCGGAGTCGGCGCGACCGGGGCTGGGGCGGCGGGCATTAGCGCGTCCATACATTCATTCCCTTCTCTGCTATACTCGCGGCTCATGCGCTGGGAACACAAGGGGATCGCCTTCACCATCACGACCCAGCCCATGGGGCCGCTGGTCATGGTTTCGGCTCGGACCTCCAAAGAAGGAATGTTTGTGCGCGTCAGACCCTTTTCGGCGATCGGACGCACCGAGGAGGAGGCGCTGGAGCTGCTGAAGAATCAGATCCGAAGAGAATACCGCAGGGTTCCCGAGTTCACCGCTCCCTGAAACCGACTAGAACTAGAAGTCGGGAAGTCGGTACCCCTTCCGATAGCGTGTCCGGTAGTCCTTTCCATCCGCGAGCCGTACCTCGATTTGGCGAAATCGGCCGTCGGGGGTGGTGTCGCGGGGGATGTAGGTCAGGCTGTACTGGCTGCGCAGCTCCGTGTTGATCCGGTCGAAAGCCTCGTCCAGAAGGCTCGCCGAATGGGGGAAAAACGCCGCTCCCCCCGTCTCCTCGGCGATCTTTTCCAGATTGCGCTCCCCGCTCCTGCTCGAGCTGGCGCCGAAGCGACTGGTTCCGATGGCATAGACGGTGACTTCGGACGTGTGGACCATCTCCAGCGTTTCCTCGACG
>CAYRCA010000038.1:11420-15276 GCA_964422565.1 uncultured Acidobacteriota bacterium
TCAATGTCAACAGGTTTTTTCAGGTATTCAAAAGCGCCAAGGCGGCGGGCTTCACTGGCATTATCCTCACCGTCCGACACGACGATAATCGTCTTTCGCACGTCGCGGTCGGTCATCTTGTCCCGGGCCACCAAGTAGATCGCGTCCCAGAGCGCGGTTCCCCCGCCAGCTCTCAGCCCCTTGATATCCTCCACGATGGCCGAGGGACGATCAGTGAAGTCATGAAGAAGACTGACTCCGTGGTCGAACTCCACGAGCAAAGCGCGGTCGTGGCGCCGCATGACGCCGCGGATGAAGTTGACGGCCGCCTCCTGCTCGAATCCCAGCTTCAGGCGAACACTGCCGCTCGTGTCGATGAGGAGGCCGATGTTCAGGGGCTGGTTGCCCTCTCGAGAGAAGTTGGTGAGCTCCTGGGGAACCCCGTCCTCATAGAGAATGAAGCGTTCCTCGGTCAGGTCGGTCACGAAGCGCCCCTGCCTGTCCGTCACCGTCACGAAAACGTTGACCGCTTCCACGTCGACGCGGATCTGGGTATCTTGGAAGGCGGTCAGGAAAAGAAGGGCGACAGGAGCGCCAAGCATTAGATACTTCCGCATAGCTTTATTAATTTACATGATCCGTTTACACTTGGGAAACTTCGGCTCGGGCTGGAGCAGTTGCGGGGAATGCCAAATCAGGGAAGAGTGGAGAAGCTGAACGCCGTCATCGAGCGGATCGTCGTCGACTGGTACGAGCGCTTGAGAGAGCATTACGTTACCGATGAGGACAGCCGGGAGCTGGGAGTGGAACCCGAGGTAAAGTACTTCGGAGAATTCGGAAGTCATCGGATCAAGTTCTCCCGCAAGAACGACTTGGATGTGACCTATGGCCTGGCGGCCGAGCGGCGCGACAAGGACCTGGTGATCGTCACCAGCGTGAACAACAAGTCGAAGGGCTTCGACTACGAGGCTTTTGTCGATCGTCTCAAGTCTCACTACTGGAGGAGCCGAATCGAGAAACCCTGGACCCAGCCCGAGATCGACCACTTCGCGTACGGCGATCTCCTCCACTTTGAGCCCCGAATGGGTCACTCCATCTCGCTGGATATTCGAAAAGACAAGGCGGACATCGTTCGTCTGTCCTTCCGGGTCGAACCCGCTCACGAGACGTTGCTGCTCGACAACCAAGACCTGCTTCGCGACCTCGTCGAGAACTACTGCTTCAGTCCGCTCAAGCGGATCTACGCGGAAACCTACCGGGAACACTGACGCCGACTCAAGTCCGCAACCGCTCCTGAAGGCCGGGCCGTCGCTCAAGGGAGGTATTATGACCGATGTCGAACCGAACCAGAGAATCCAGGAGTTCATGAACCGGGAGTTCCACTGGGCCTTTACCGCCGGCGAGTGCAACTTCCTGATCCAGTTGCTGGCGCACCTTGTCCAGGAGAACCCGCCATTGGTGCGCAGTCCGAAAGGCGACATGGAGCGTCTGAATTATCAAAGCCTCCGGACCGTGGTGCTGCTGAACGAGAAGCTGAGCGGTCAGCTTCAGAAACGGGCCGAGGATGCCTCGATCGTGATGGGTGAGGTCACCGTTTCCGAGAGGGTGCAGTAAGATGGCGTACCGAAAGGGATGAACGAGTTGAAGGAGGGTCGGGAGGCTGAGGGAGAACCCTGTTTCCGGGCAACCCCTGCCGATCAGTCTGAACTCCCGATCCTCCCGCCGGCCCGTTTGCATCCTGGTGGAAGGAAAGCATGGAAAGTATCGAGTCGAAGAAACTGGCGGTGATCGGCCTCGGGAAGCTCGGCGCCATTCTGTTGAGGGCTTTCCTGGAGCGAAACCTGACCCGCGCCGAACGGGTTAGAGCCACCGTGCTGCACGAGAGTCGGGCCGAGGCCCGGGCACATGAGTTCGGGATCGAGGTGGGAACCGACAACGTCTCCGCCGCGGCATGGGCCGACTTGATCCTGCTCTGCGTCAAGCCGAGTGGTGTGCTGGGAGTTCTCCAGTCCATCGCTCCAGTGATCTCCGCCGACAAACTGATCGTCTCGGTCGCCGCCTCGGTGACGACCGACTTTATCGAACGGCACCTCGGCAAGCCTATTCCGGTCATCCGGGCCATGCCGAACACCCCCTGCTCCGTCGGTGTGGGGATGACGGCGATTTGCTGTGGACGCCACTCCACCGAAGAACAACTGAGGTTGACCCGGGAACTCTTCGACGCCGTCGGCAGGACGGCGGTGATCGACGAGGTCCATTTCGACGCCGTAACCGGGCTTTCAGCGAGCGGCCCGGCCTTCATCTACATCATCCTGGAATCCCTGGCGGAGGCGGGAGTGAAAGTCGGCCTTCCCCGGGACGTGGCCACTCTCCTGGCGGCTCAGACGGCCCACGGCGCCTCGCGCGTCGTGCTGGAGACGGGAAGCCATCCCGCCCTGCTGAAAGACGCCGTCACCACTCCGGCCGGCTGCACCATCGATGGGATCATGGAACTGGAGGAAGGCAAACTTCGAGTCACCCTCATCAAGGCCGTCATGAAGGCGACGGAACGGGCAAGGGCGCTGGTCAACGGCGGCTGAGGGACCGGCGGCCCGACCCCGCTTCTGCAACCAATCCGCTTCGATTTGATCTTCCTTGTAGAGGAGTTGAGTTGATGCAGAGGATTCGTACAAGCATAGTGATCGTGGCGGGAACCTTCCTCTTCTCGGGATTCTTTCTCGCCCTGGCTTCTGAAAGAGTCCCGGAGAAACCCTTACAGCTCGAGGCTCGGACCGACTACGAGGGTGCCACGTCGATCGCGGTTCTGCAATGGAGGGACATGTCGGACAACGAACTCGGCTTCGAGGTCCTCCGCTCCGACAACAACGGGGAGTTCCGGGTCGTCGGCCTGGTCGGCGCCAACACGACCAACTACCGCGACAAGATCGGAAGATATGTCACCGGCGCGTTCACCTACCAAGTGCGAGCCTTCAACGAGGCCGGCAAGAGCGAACTGTCCAACGCCGCCTCGGTCTGGTTTTAGCACCGACCGTCTGAATCGGGGTGCGGTTCCGTTGCGGGCCCATCGCGCAATCGACGAGTGCGCTTTCCTGGAGTTTCGCATGGGCCTGAACGCCACCATTCCAGGAGATCATTGAAATCGACGGGAGCCCGATGAAGCTCGTTCTGTTTGACATCGACGGGACGCTGATCCACACCGCAGGGGCCGGGTCCCGGGCCTTCTCCATGGCTCTCGAGGAGGTTCTGGGGATCCCCGACGGGCTGCGCGAGGTGCGCCTCGACGGTCAGACGGATTCTCTCATTCTGAGGGCCGCCCTCGAGGGGGCCGGGGTCCCCGCTCCTCCGGAACCGGAGGTGCTGGAGAGGCTTTCCCTCCGTTATGTCGAACTCTTGGAGGAAGAGCTGGAACGCGTCGATGGTGGGTACCACGTGCTGGAAGGGGTTCAGGATCTGCTCGAGATCCTGAGTGCCGATCGGGGCTATGCCCTGGGTCTTGCCACCGGAAACCTTGAACCGGGTGCCTGGGCGAAGCTGCGACCGGGATCCTTGGACCGCTTTTTCTCCTTCGGAGGCTTTGGATCGGACGCGGTGGAGCGCTGGGAGTTGATCCGAATCGCCATCAGGCGCGCGGCCGATCGCTCCGGCGGTCGCCCTCCCGCCGAAGTCTTCGTCGTCGGAGACACACCCCACGATATCCGCCACGGGCGGAAGGCCGGCGCGAAAGTGGTTGCCGTTGCCACCGGGAGTTACCCTCGAGAGGAGTTGGCGCGCCACGCGCCGGACCTTCTCGTGTCCAGCTTTAGCCCGATCGAGCCGGTTCTCGATTTCTTTGGGGGGAGGTCTGAATGCGGCGCCGAAGCCTGAGCCGGACGCTGCC